>DAOUPV010000054.1 GCA_030625965.1 Clostridia bacterium | reverse complement strand
TGTTGCTGGGCACCTTGCCCAATCTGTACAGAGCGAAGCGTTTCGAGGCGGCAGGCAAGATTAAAGAGCATGACCTAGTGACCAACAAGGTAGCCCATGGCTGGGCAAGAGCCTTGCTCCGTGCAGCTGGGGCTGAGGTTGTGGTCCGGGGAGAGGAAAAAATCCCTGCGGACCAGGCGGTACTTTTTGTCAGTAACCACCAGGGTAATTTCGATATTCCCTTACTAATGGGGTATATCTCGACCCCAAAGTCTTTTGTAGCCAAGATCGAAATGCTGAAACTGCCAATACTACGGACCTGGATGGAGCACCTGAAATGTGTGTTCATGGACCGCTCGGACATACGGCAGTCCCTCAAGGTTATCAACCAATCTGCCAAGTATCTGAAGGAAGGCTATTCCACCGTGCTTTTCCCAGAGGGTACCAGGAGCAAAGGCGCTGAGATGGGAGAGTTCAAGGCGGGTAGCCTAAAACTGGCCACCAAAGCCGGAGTACCCATCGTACCCGTCGCCATCAAGGGGTCCTACAAGCTGATGGAGCGACAGGGCTTCAAGATCAAGCCGGCAACGGTTGAGATCACCATATTCGACCCGGTTAATACTGTGGGATTGAGCAAGGAAGAAAGCCAGAAGCTGCCGCAGCAGATCAAGGCCATCATCGAGCAGGGAGCACTTGAGTTAAGATAAGAATATTTGCACAATACTTATAGAAGGGGTTGTTGTCAACGGATGGATTTATCCGTATGGCAGCGACCCCTTTGCTAATCTTGATGCTTCGTTTGGGGACACGGAGACTGAGAACCGCACTGATTTCACGAAATATTAAGAAAGTTGTAACATGCTGTTCACATTCGGCAGGTATTATTGAGTCATCGATAGGAAGAAATAAACCTTGTTCGTCAATCTCCCTTAAATACAACAGATACTGCAAGCCAAACCAAACACAGTTTTTTCATGCTTTCCTGAATGTTGTGAAAATTGATATGAACAAGGTTTTCATATACAAACTACAAACCAAGCGACAAGAAGGACGGATTGTTTCAATCCGTCCTTCTTGTTATCTTATAATCTAAGTTTGGTAGTATTTCTTGTTACTCGATGGGGATTTCTGCCAAGGGCAGATAATGCAGGCCGGAGGCATCCCGCTTACTCAGCATCAGGGCGACTGAAGTCACGCTTAGCTTACCCTTAGGGAAGGGGAGGGTGGACAGGTCCTGGCCCAAGCGTACCTTGCGTCCCAGTGTGATATGGGGTTGGTAGCGGCGATTCTCGACTTCATGTCCTTCGAGGATCAGCTGCTCGGTCAGAGCCATATGCAACGTTTTAAGTTGTGGAGTTTTTTTCACGGCCAGGTAGAGTATATGCCCCTCGCGGCCCTTGAATGAGTCGTAACCGTCGCTCTCCAGTTGGGGCGGCGGCTCGGGGAGGGATTCCAGAATGTCCAGGAGTACAGGAAGGTCCTGATCTGATTTTTCTCCCAGGAACTGGATTGTCAGGTGCATCCGGTCCGGTGGTACGAACCGGCCCTTGAGGGCATGGTCGGCAGCTTGGTCCCGGATTCGGACCAGCCAGTCTATGGATTCTTCAGCTAATAATAGGGCGTAGAACAGTCGCATGCCTGCCTCCTTGACGTAATATATTTATACTTTCAGTATAGTACTCGAAGTTGACGGGGGAAAGCTTGGCAGCAAGATTTTTAGAACCGGAGGAATAGGGTTGACATAGGATTTTAACGAGTTATGATGAGCTTAGGAAAGTATATGTTAGGAGCCGGATATGACCGAGAGGGAAAAGGCCAGACTGTCCGAATTGGGACTGTTGCTGGTAGCTTTCGTCTGGGGCGCAGGTTTTGTGGTGACCAAAGATACGCTGAGCATGCTGTCACCGCTCATCATCTTATCGCTGCGCTTCATCATCGCGTCGGCTTTGATGTTCCTACTGTTTTTCAGACGCATCGGGCGCATCTACAGAAAGGACATACGGCAAGGCGCAATCGTGGGCGTAACCCTTTTACTAGGGTTCCTATGCCAAACCTATGGACTTCAGCACACTACAGCGACAAAGCAAGGGTTTATCATAGCCACCTATGTGGTGATGGTGCCCTTTTTGTTTTGGCTGTTTACAGGTAAGAAAGTGGGCATACGGGTCATACTGGGCAGCCTAGTCACTCTGATCGGCATCTTGCTGGTTACGGATTTGAACCAGACCGGTTTCTCCCTGGGGGACGGTCTCTCGTTATTGGCTGCCTTCTTCTTTTCCCTGCATATTTTGGCCATAGAGCGTTTTGCCAAGGAGATGAATCCCTTCAAGCTGTCTTTTCTGCAGATTGTTTTGGTAGGGTTGGTGTTGGGTCTGGCTGCATTGGTGAGCGAGCCTGTACCGCTGGCATTCCCCATAAGAGCTTGGTTGGGTATTCTATACAGTGCAGTGTTCGCTACTTTGTTCTGTTATACCATGCAGACGGTGGCCCAACGCTATACGAGCTCGTCTAGCACAGGACTGTTCCTTTCTCTGGAGTCCTTTTTCGCGGCCATTTTGGGTGTGGTGCTTCTGGGCGAGAATATGACCGAGAACATGGTGCTGGGTGGGATGCTGATCATCATGGCCATCGTAGGAATGGAGCTGAAGCCGGGAGAGGGGCGGAAAAAAGCGGGCCATCGGAGAGTTTCCTTGATTCCAAGTTTCCTGCGTATCAAACGTTAAGTTGATGTTCTTTTGATGGAAATGACCGGGAGTGCCCGACAAATAATGCATTTTGCCTGAATTGTAGTATAATGGATGTAATACTTTGGGCATCGTAGATACTCAGGAGGCAGGTGCAGGGATGAAGAGACAGAGAAGGAATATGCTAGTACTCTCTTTGGTCATTACTGCTGTGATTTTTTCTGCCTTTTTCCTGCAATACAACGCCTATCGGAGCAACCTGGGCAGTCTGGGCCACATGTCGCTGGAAAACTATCGTAGTCAGATGACGAATGTGCGGGAGATGACCATGAGCAGCACCGAGCTCATCTTCCAGGAAATTGTCGCGACACCCCAAGTGGAACGAATACTGTCTGAAGCTCTCCGAGCTGATGAAGCAGGGCGCCTGTCCTTAAAATCCGAACTGGAGGGTTTACTAAGGGACAAGTACGATTCCAACCTTTCAGAGAATTTCCGGTCCATCACCTTCCATCTGGGAGATGGAGATATCCTGTATGTACTCAGTGATTCCCAAGGAGTCAGTGACGACAAGCACCTGGTCGACCTAGTGCATCGCAGCAACAATGCCATGTACGGCTATCAGGACGGCAATACGTATGGGGGCATGTGTTATATCTACCCGCTTCTCCACCAAGAAGAATATGTAGGGGCGGTGGAATTCTGCGTGTCTTCCTACCAACAATATGAACAGATGCGTGAAATATTCTCCTGTATCTGCACCCAGATTATTTCAGGAGACCACCTGGAAAAGAAAAACATGGAGATTGACCCTGCCATCTACCTGCCGTCGGGCATCGATGGTTACTATGTGGAGAAGGGTTTTTCCGATGTCTTGCACGATGAATCAGATTACGATCTGATTCGGTCCATGGGTGAAATGGATGAATTGGAAATTCTATCCGGGGTGCTTAATCAGAAGGATTTCGTAATCAGCGAAAGAATGGAGGGGAGATATTTCAGTCTGGTCTTTCTAGGCTTCGGAACGGTTGACGGTGAGCATGTAGGATTCGAGGTATTTTTCGAGGAGCATGAGCAGGCTGACTACATCTATCAGGTGTTCTATAGCAACTCGATCCTGTTGGTGATCCTTTGGATCCTGGTGCTGGCCAGCTTGGCCGGTATCCAGAGAAACAGGGAGCTACAGACATCCATTAGCGGCAAGGACCATCTGACCCAGGTAGGGAACCGCAGCAAGCTGGATGAAGCCTTCGCCAGGGAAGCTCATAGAGTGGACCGATATGGTGGTGTGCTGTCGCTGATTATCTTCGATATCGACGATTTCAAGAAGATTAATGATAGGTTCGGTCATCTGGCGGGGGACAAGATCCTGAAAGAGGTCAGCCAGCTGATAGAGAAGACCATCCGTACCACGGATACCTTGGTGCGTTGGGGCGGGGATGAGTTCATCATCCTGCTGCCGGGCATCACTTTGAGCCAGGCCCACAAGGTGGCCATCAAGATTCAGGACAAGGTCTCGGCTTACGTTCCAAGTGTCCGGGGTCTGGATACAGTGCTCATTTCGGTCGGAGTCGGAGAGTATGAAACGGGAGAAGACATCGATAATCTGGTATATAGGGCGGACCAGGAACTGTACCTGAACAAACAGGGCAAGCAGGCACGTTATGAGAATACACTGGTGTAAGTGTTGGAATATATATAGCTCGCACCTTGATTATTGTAAGAATTTCTAACAATCTTGCTCAGAAGAGCATAATGTTTGGTTATAATCATATGTTGACATCGGATTAAGAAACATGTAGCATTTATATTGTAGTCACGTGTTAGTAATGTTATTCGAAGGAATAAGTACAATCAAATAGTTGCAAAGTCATGGAATCGGGTGAAAATCCCGAACGGGCCGGCCACTGTAACAACGGAGCACATTTTATTAAGTCATTGGCGTCGTAAGATGCTGAGAAGGCGAAATGATGCGTTGATGTTGAGTCAGGATACTTGCTTTGCACAGAAGCTTCTTGGATGAAGTGTATTTTAGTATGGTTTTGTGAATATCCGTCAAAACAAGGTCTTTGTTTTGGCGGTTTTTTTGTGCTTCAAAATTGCCAAAATATGGATATCCGAGGTTCCTTTTATATCCGTCCTCATGCAAATTCACGAGTTTGTTCTCTACGAGTTGGTCGGGTAATACACGGAATCCTTAGAATAGATTTATAAGAATGACTGTGCGGGAAGACCTGTGGAAAATTGTCCGAGTCAAAAGAACAAGACGGAGAAAGAATTCTTGGAACGAAGAGTCTCCAGTCTCTGTAGCCTGGATGAATTGTGCCACAGGTACTCGTACGATCTTTCAGTTGAAGACCTGCAAAGGGCGGTGTTAGCCAAGGTGCGGTGCAACAGGTCCACTTGAAATCAACATATGGTCTTATCGGATAGCTATCCCCCTTTATTGCTGTCCGTTTAGATATTTATACAACTTATCCTATGCAAATCGAAAAAACCATACCTGTAGCGGTATGGTTTTTTCGTTGACTTTGTGGATTTAGGTGGGAGCATGACATGCAGTCATATACCGCATGTAGGTTTGCATAATGGGGAAAAAAGGCTACAATGATGCTAGAGTTCGAAAAAGGTGAAGAGGTATAGATGAACAGCAGAAAAAAACAACTACTGTCTGATTTGACATTGATTTTTGTAGCCTTCCTGTGGGGAGGCGGCTTCGTAGCCGTAAAGGACACGCTTGGCAGTGTGGGTCCCATGAGCCTCAACTTTTTCCGTTATCTGATCGCCATCGTGGCCATGAAGATCATCCTGTTCCCCAAACTGGGCAGGATTGAGAAGAAGGACTTAAAAGGGGGACTGGTGGTGGGTGTGCTGCTCTTCCTGGGTTATGCCAGTCAGACCATCGGACTGCAGTATACGACAGCCTCCAAGCAGGGATTTATTACCGCCACCTATGTGGTGATGGTGCCCTTCCTCTATTGGATGATCCATAGGAAGCGGCCGCTAATGCGGGAATTCATGGGCAGCTTCGTAGCAATTCTGGGAGTCGGACTCATCAGCTTGGACCAGGTGAGCGGGTTCAACATCGGAGACGGAATGACCTTGGTCTGCGCCTTCTTTTTTGCGCTGCACATCCTCACTATCGAGATCTTCGCCAAGGAAATGGAGGTTCTCAAACTGGCTTTCCTGCAGATGTTTGTGGCCTGTGTCCTGTTCCTGGCGGCGGCGCTTTTAACTGAGCCGCTCAGCTTCAATCTGTCGACCAGAGCCTGGGGCTCGCTGGCCTATCTAGGGATTTTCTCCAGTTTTCTCTGCCTTACATTGCAGACCACAGCCCAGAAATATACATCTTCTTCGCATGTATCCATCTTCCTGTCGACCGAGGCTCTGTTCGCGGCTACGCTGGGTGTGCTGATGCTGAATGAGACACTGACCGCTCGAATCTTGGTGGGAGGTGCCCTGATCATCGGTGCCATTTTGCTGGTGGAACTGAAAAACGCACGTGCTACCAATGATGAGCAGTCTATAACCATCCAAAGGAGTGAACCATGAAAAAGATAACAGTATTTCTCCTTGTGCTATTGTTTTTGGTCCTGGGACTGAATGCCTGTCAGTCCACGGACGAACTTGGGGAAGAGTCTCCGGGTGAACCTGTACTGGAAGAACCAGCGGAACCATCAGTTACGGAAGATCCTTACGTAACTTCTTTAAGTCCTGAGGAGGTAGTGGCTTCCTTCGAAGCGCTTCGGGCCTATCTGCCCCAGAAAGAAGGGTATACCTGGGTCTACAACGGATTTGCTGAATATGGACACAATTTGCACATCGACCTGCGTTTCCAGCGGGAAGATAGTCTGCAGATGATGCTCTCGGGTTTGGCTGACGATATGTCTGGCGAGATGGAAGAGGACTTGCTCAGGCTTAGTCTGGAATACACGGTTGAAAATGGACGCTGGTTGCAGAATCGGAACGCGCCACGGATGATGGGTAAGGATTTCAAGCAAATGGTGTTGTTGGCCTATCCTTTGGAAGAGGGCGCAAGTTGGTCCCAACAGGTGCAGACGGCAGATGGAGAAAGGATGACGCTATATTCTGAGATCCTCAGCATCGACGAGGAGGAGCGGATTACGGTGTCTTACACAGATACCATGAGCGACTATTTTGAAGAACGTACTTTCGCCAAGGGTGTGGGGGTAGTATCGTTCACTTCGCTGTACCAGACGGATGAAAGTGATTTCGAAATCGGATATGCCCTATACAGGGAGGCTTCAGGATATCCCTTGGAGCTCGCATTGAAACCGTGGCTGCCACCGATGGACGTGCAGATGCTCTATTACGGACAAGCCGAGTACGCCCACCGGGCGACGCTCACCGGGGTCGAATATGACGAGCGTGGAAGGACCTACACCGTTGAAGGTGATTTCGAATATGATGGAAGCGGCATACCCGGGGATTTCACAATCCAGTACCGGGTGGATGGCATAGAGTGCAGCCTTACGGAACATGTGCTTGAGAACACACGCTCGGGTGAGGCGCAGATCAACTCCAAGTTCAAGGATCTTATGCTTTTACAGTTGCCACTGGAGACTGGGAACAGCTGGAGCCAGACCGTCGATTTCGACGGCCAGGAAGTTAGCATGACAGCGACCATAATCGAGACCAGCATCGCGGATAACGGCAACAAGCAGATCGGGGTACTCTACCAGGTGCCGGCGGAAGGTTACCATGAAGGCATCTATTTTGAAAAACGCAGATTCGAGATGGGTAGGGGTTTGGTAGGCTTCTCAGCACTGATGCCGGGTGAGCTGCCACTGGAAGGAAAAGAGTGGGACGATCCGGCCAAGGTGGAACAGGCGCTGGCCAATCATCAGTTCGGTTATGGCCAGAACCCAATGCCTTAAGAAATTGATATAGGGATACAGCAAGCCGGATCATTGTTGATCCGGCTTGTTTCCATAATCTCTACTATTGATTCAGTGGCTTGATGCAGTCCGGACCTTCCGCTTTGGCGGAATTGACTCTGGCATCCACCCTGAACCGTAGAAGGGCTTGTGCTGGAGCCGGTGCTAGGAGGGCTTTTCTCTCCTCTGGACTTCTTGTTATATCCAGCCAGGTATTTGCCTGCTCGGGTGTAAGGAGCACTGGCATGCGGTCATGGATGGGACGCATCAGTTCGTTGGCCTCGGTGGTTATGATCAGGAAGCCAAAAGGATTCATCTCCGGGGTGAGCAGCGAATCCGGCATTTTGGTATAGAGTCCGGCAAGATAGAGCAGGCCGTCATCGGTAGGCCGGAAGTGATAGGGGAGTTTGTCCCCGTCTTTTTTTTGCCATTCGAAGAAGCCTTCTACCGGCACCAGACAGGGGCGCTTACGGAAGGAGTCGGCGAAGGACGGTTTACTGTCCAGGGTTTCGGCCCGGGCATTGATCAGGGTGAAGGGACGATCGCCCTCTTTTGTCTTTCTGGCGAAGGGCACATAAGTCCAGTTCATGAGGCCCGCCCTGATCCTGCCACTCTTGGGATTGGCGATGAGGCTGATTAGCTCCCGGCCCGGAGCGATATTGTAATCAGGACGATATTCCGGATCCTTTGGCAGTGCTTCCATATCGTAATCATGGCTTAGAATGAAAGCCAAACGGTCCCATTCCATTGATAGTGTGACTCGTCCGCACATAGTGCACCTCCCTGCTATATTTTATCATATGCCAATTACATCTTGAATTTTATAGTCGTATTTTGTAGAATGTAAGTAGTTAAATATTCGCTCCGAGCCACACGTCTACGGCATAGCTATGACAACTGGCCTTATGGGGTAGGGGGAAACCCTGTACCCTCCCGGATTTGGAAAGGAGTTCCAACACACACCGGGCGAGGTGTGTCTTTTTTTGGCACAGGAGCACAAGGAGGAAGGAAATGTTTGAAAAAAAAGGTTTGTTTTTGATGATTGTGACCCTTGTGGTTGCGTTGCTGTTCACTGGTTGCAACAATGCAGAGGAGCCGGCTGCCGCTCCAAGTGAGGCTCCGGTTGAGGTATCGGTAGAAGGTTCGGAGGACATCATTTTGGCTACTACGACCAGCACCCGTGACAGCGGGCTCCTGGACGTGCTGGTGCCCCTGTTTGAAGAAGAGACTGGTTATATGGTGAAAACCATTGCAGTCGGTACTGGTGCAGCTTTGGAAATGGGTGAAAACGGTGAAGCTGATGTCTTAATGACTCATGCGCCGGCATCCGAACAGGTACTTGTAGATGGCGGTGTGGCAATCGACTATACGCTGTTGATGCATAATGATTTTGTATTTCTAGGACCGGTAGATGATCCAGCCGGTTTGTCAGATATCGCAGTTGCTTCAGAGGGCCTTGCAGCCATTGAAGAAACTGAGAGCCTTTTTATGTCACGTGGTGACAATTCCGGTACCAATAAGAAGGAACTGTCTTTATGGTCCGAAGCTGGTGTTACGCCGGAGGGCGCATGGTATCAGGAGACAGGTTCCGGCATGGGTGACACCTTGAATATTGCAGCGGAAAAAGGTGCCTATACCATGACCGACCGTGCGACGTACCTGAACCTGATGGATAATCTGACCGCGCTGTCCATCCTTCTTGAGAAGGATCCCGCACTGAATAATATCTATCACGTGATGGCTATCAATCCGGAACAGTTTGATAAAGTGAACTATGAAGGTGCTCAGGCGTGGATCGCTTTTCTGGTTCGTGAAGATGTCCAGGATCTAATCGGGGAATACGGCGTAGACCGTTTTGGTCAACCGTTGTTCTTCCCTGATGCCAACTAGTTATGGAACTGCTGTTTAACGGCATAAAAGAAGGCATACGACTGATACTGCAAGGTGATCCCGAAATTCTCGAGGTAACCTTGCTTACCATTCGGATATCCGGACTCGCGACTTTGCTGAGTGTCTTGGTGGGCATTCCGCTGGGTGCGGTATTGGCGGTGAAGAGTTTTTTTGGTAAGCGATTCCTAATCAGTCTGTTCAATACAGGCATGGGCATGCCACCCACAGTGGCCGGACTCTGGGTCAGCGTGTTTCTCTGGCGCTATGGACCGTTCGGCTCCCTAGGAATCATGTACACGCCTGCGGCCATGCTGATCGCCCAGTTTATTATCGCCTGTCCGCTAGTGGTGGCCTTCTCTGTCGCTTCGATCCAAAATATCAAGCCACAGATTCATGAGCAGATTAAAGCTTTGGGTGCCACGCGTCTACAATATTTTCTGCTACTGGTCCGCGAAGCCAAGCTGTCCCTGATGGCGGCTGTCATTGCCGGATTTGG
The DNA here is from genome assembly GCA_030625965.1 of Clostridia bacterium. Classification (GTDB taxonomy): domain Bacteria; phylum Bacillota; class TC1; order TC1; family UBA5767; genus UBA5767. Next base: position 5,149 of record DAOUPV010000054.1, on the reverse strand, counting down.
AGCGGTCATTTCTGAAGTGGGAGCTTCAATGATGGTTGGCGGGAACATCAAAGGCTACAGCCGGGTTTTGACCACAGCCACGGTGATGGAAGTTTCCAAAGGTAATTTCGAAGTGGCCATCGCCTTGGGTACTTTGCTTCTGATGCTCACCTATCTGGTGACACTACTGCTGACCTGGGTGCAACAGAAGGAGGCGAGCCGATGAGTGACTTTTTGACGGTAGAGGGACTTCGCTGGCAGAAAGATGGCAAGACCATTCTGGATATCCAGAACTTAAACATAGGAGAACACGAACGGGTAGCCCTGATGGGCAGCAATGGTGCTGGGAAAACCAGTCTGGTGCGCATGTTGGCACTTCTGGGCCGGTCGGATAAGGGGAAAATAAGTTACCCGGGCCTGGGTAGCCGGAACGAATTGGCACTCAGGCGTGAGTTGTCTGTGGTTTTCCAGGAAGCAAACCTGCTGAAAGGGACGGTCTTATCCAACGTAACATTGGGACTTGCCCTAAGGGGTATAGGGAAGAAGGCAAGAGAAGAACGGGCCATGGATTGGTTGAGGGAACTTGGGATTGCCCATCTGGCAAAACGCAAGGTGCGGGGATTGTCTGGCGGCGAAGCCAAACGGGTCAGTCTAGCCAGGGCTTTTGCTACCAATCCCAAGATGATTTTCATGGATGAGCCGTTTAGTGCATTGGACGTCCCTACCCGCTCTGCCATCCTACGGGATCTGGCCAGTATCATTCAAAGGAACCGGATCACCCTTCTGTTCATCACCCACCATCCGGCTGAAGTACCGATCCTGGCTGATCGTGTACTGGTTATGGACAAAGGTATGATCGTGGAAGACGGTAGTCCGGAGGAATTGTTCCGTAGGCCGAAGAGCCTGGTCAGCGCACAACTGATGGGCTACGAGAACATATGGGATGGGATCTATAAAGCCGAGAAGCTGGAAACCGGTCACCTCAGGTTGGAAGTACAGGATGCAGCCGATCTTACAGAAGGTGAGCATGTGCATGTGCTGATCAAGGCAGAGGACGTGTCACTGCACGAACCCCGCAAAGGGAGAGTGAATGTGAGTGAGTTCCAGGTGGACGGGATCACCCCGATGCACGATGCTTATCTTCTGAGTGATTCCCATGAGCCGCATCTTAGCATGACCATGACTCGGGCGGATTACCTCTCCCTGCGTCCTGAAAAGGGCAGTCGGTTCGAGGTGCATATCCCGCCTCAATCTTTGATCGTTATCAGAAAGCGTTGAATGCATAACATGTGCATTCAGCGCTTTTTTTCTAATAAAGTACTTTGATAATCAAAGAAATCAAAATAGTGTTTTATTACGTAGAGGCCCGGATTTGTTGAACAACTTGGGATTCACTGGTAAAATGGTGAGCACGACATTATGAATATGTAAAGACGAGGAAAAAACCGCCAATTGACCGGTTTTTTTTCTCATTTAGAGGATTATTTAATGCTTTAACGAATTAAATCAGTAATACATATCTGTATTAGAGCTGAATTTATATTCCTGAAGATATTCGACATTGGAAGCCACGACACCGTTGTGAGAACCTGCGAAAGGAGTAAAAATGAACTCGTACATTACTAAGAGGCTGGTATCAGCCGTGATAACATTGCTGCTCATAGCGACGCTAACCTTCGTCATGATGCATTCAATACCCGGAGGACCGTTCACTCGGGAACGACCAGTACCGGATGAAATCTTAAGGACTTTGAATGAAAAATACCATTTGGACGATCCCTTGCCCAAACAGTATTTTGACTATATGAAGGGTCTTATAACTTTCGACCTCGGACCATCCTATTCCAAAATCGGAACCACAGTAAATGAACTGATTGCTGGAGGCTTCCCCGATTCTGCCAGGGTTGGTGGTTTGGCCAGCATCCTCATTATCGTAATGGGCATACCGCTGGGAATCATCTCTGCGCTGAAACAAAATAAAACCATCGACTATTTCGTGATGTTCATGGCGACTTTGGGTGTTACAGTCCCCAGTTTCGTAATTGCAACTGTGATCATCTACATCTTTGCCGGCCAGCTGGGTTGGCTACCCAGTTTCGGATTGTCCAGTCCGCTAGGGTACATCGGACCTGTCCTCGCACTGGCAGGGTATTCTATTTCATTTGTAACCAGACTGACCCGTTCCAGTATGCTGGAGGTATTGCGTCAGGATTATATCCGTACGGCCAGGGCCAACGGCATCCCAGAATTTTGGGTTATCGCCAAGCATGCCGTTAAAAATGCGCTGATTCCGGTAGTCACTTACCTGGGCCCGATGGTCGCAGCGATTTTGACTGGTTCTTTTGTAGTGGAAAGAATCTTCGCCATCGGAGGTATGGGACGCTATTTCGTGGAGAGTGTTAGCAACCGCGATTATACGACTATCATGGGCATGACCGTATTCTATGCCGCCTTCTATATCATAATGGTTCTGCTGGTTGACCTGGCTTATGGCCTGATCGATCCCAGAATCCGACTGGGAAAGGAGGAATAGACTATGAGTGACTCAAGATTTGAATTTGTGGGCGAAATTAGCGAAGACCTGGAAAGCGTGCGTCCGAGTCTTACCTACTGGGCTGATGCCTGGCGCAGACTGAAGAAGAATAAGCTGTCCATGATGGGTATTGCTATCATCATTTTTACCATCCTGTTCGGTGTGGTGGGGCCATTTCTTACTCCCTATAGTTATTCCGACCAAATCAATGATTTCAGGAACACGCCTCCCAGGCTGGAACTCTATGCAGCTGGGGATACATACCTGTATTTAACAAATGATTATATACTCCTCGAGGTTTCCGAGAACGGCAATATTCAGAGACGCCTGGAGCGCATAGAAAAGGATATTTTCAATAAGATATACGTCTATGAAATGGACGGTGAAGCCGTGACTGTGGATTTCTCCTACAATACACTACCCACCAAACAGGGTTATGACTACGACTTTACCATCGAATACATGGGCCAGGTGGAAAACCAACCTGCCTTCACCAAATGGAACAAGAGTTTTCCCTTTGGCTCGGATGGCTTAGGCCGTGACCTGTTGACCCGGGTCATGTATGGTGCAAGGATATCCCTGTTCGTGGCCTTTGTTGCAACGTTGGTGAATCTGTTTATCGGTGTGATCTATGGCAGCATCGCAGGATTCGAAGGCGGTCGCGTGGACAATATCATGATGCGGATCGTGGACATCATCAATTCGATTCCGCTGGTACTCTATGTAATTCTATTGATGGTCTGGTTCAGGAACAACGGACTCTGGAACATCATTATTGCCTTATCGAGTGTATATTGGGTCTCGATGGCCAGGTTGGTCCGTGGCCAGATGCTGGCTCTGAAGGAACAGGAATTCGTCTTGGCAGCCATCACACTCGGGGTTCCCAAGAGGAAAATCATTTTCCGACATCTGATTCCCAATGCAATGGGCCCCATCATCGTAGCCATGGCCATGATGATTCCCAGCGCCGTGTTCACAGAGGCCTTTCTGAGCTTTATCGGCTTAGGCGTATCGGCCCCGATGGCTTCGTGGGGCGTATTGGCTAACAATGCGCTTTCAGGTCTTACGACCTATCCTTACCAACTTTTCTTCCCGGCACTGGCGATTGCGTTCACCATGCTGGCATTCAATTTCCTGGGTGATGGTTTGCGTGATGCACTCGATCCCAGACTGAGGAAAGGGTAGGTGGGACGATGAGCAGACTATTGGAAGTTAACAATCTTAAGACATCTTTCTACACCCATTTGGGGGAAGTGCAGGCCGTGCGCGGTGTGACATTCAGTATGGATAAAGGAGATATACTGGGCATTGTGGGAGAATCAGGCAGTGGGAAGAGTGTTACCGCTCTGTCCATCATGAAACTGATCGACCACCCGGGACGCATCAAGGAAGGGGAGATCCTGTTCGAAGGAGAGGATCTGACTGCACGCACTGAAAAGAAGATGAGTGAATTGCGTGGCAGTGAGATATCCATGATTTTCCAGGATCCCATGACCTCGCTCAATCCTGTATATACCATCAAGAACCAGATGGTGGAAGTCATCCGCAGACATAATAAGGTCAGCAAGAAGGAAGCCGCGAACAGGGCGATGGAGATGTTGAGTCTGGTTGGAATACCCGAGCCGGAAAGACGCATCAAATCGTTCCCTCACGAGTTCTCAGGTGGTATGAGGCAGCGGGCTATGATTGCTACGGCGCTTTCCTGCAGTCCCAAACTGCTGATTGCGGATGAGCCGACCACGGCGCTTGATGTGACCATCCAGGCCCAGATCCTGGACCTGATGAAGAAGTTGACCAAGGAAATAGATACATCCATCATCCTGATTACCCATGACCTGGGTGTAATCGCTGAGATTTGCAACAAGATGGTGGTCATGTACGGCGGTATGATGATGGAGAAGGGTACTACGGATCAGATTTTTCATAAACCATCCCACCCGTATACTGTGGGACTCCTGAAGTCAGTGCCCAGAATGGACTGCGCAAAAGAACGCTTAATACCCATACCCGGATCACCGCCGGATCTGTTGGCGCCACCCAAAGGTTGTCCCTTCAGTACACGCTGTCCCCACGCCATGCAGATTTGCTTAGAAGAGGCACCACCGGTATTCCAGGTGGAAGAGAATCACACCTCAGCCTGCTGGCTGTTGCATGAGGACGCACCCGGCATGGAAGGCTATCATAAAGGATGTGATATCGTTGGCTGAGAATAAGACACTATTGGAAATTAAGAACTTAAAAAAATATTTCGAGATCAAAGGGGGCCGCAAGAATAAACGTCAGTTCCTTCAGGCTGTAGATGGCATTTCCTTTTCCATCAAGAAGGGTGAAACCTTCGGTTTGGTGGGAGAATCGGGTTGCGGCAAATCCACGACCGGTCGCTGCATCGTTAGGCTGTATAATCCGACTGACGGGCAGATTGTCTTCGATGGTGATGATATCACACATTTGAAACCCCATGAGATGCTACCTTATCGCAGAAGAATACAGATGATCTTCCAGGATCCCTACGCATCCCTGAACACCCGGATGACTGTGGCGGACATCATCGGGGAAGGCATCGACACCCACGGGCTGTATGCTGGCAAGGAACGTCAGGAACGCATTTTCGACCTGTTGAAGCGTGTGGGCCTGAAG
>DAOUPV010000042.1 GCA_030625965.1 Clostridia bacterium | reverse complement strand
AGTTTCTGGTGATGATGGCGAAAAGGACCCACCCGTAACCATACCGAACACGGAAGTTAAGCTTTTCAGCGCTGATGGTACTTGGGCAAAGGCCCCGGGAGAGTAGGACGTTGCCAGAATTAATTTTAAGAACGAGCATTTGCTCGTTCTTTTTTTGCTGTTTTTCAGTTTCAGGCAGGAGGAGCAGGACCAGGAGCAGAATTTTATTGATAAGCGTAAAACGTAAAGATTTGATTAAGAGGTGAATTATTGGGAGAAAAAGCTAGTAAAAGTTGAAAATCCTGTTACTATTAGTGGAAATGAAATGGAAATGGAGGGAATGCAGTATGAAAGACTATTCTCTTTTTGATATTTTGGGCCCGATCATGATCGGACCCTCGAGTTCGCATACGGCTGGTGCTTGCCGCATCGGTTATATGACTAGGAATATGATCAAGAGGCCGATCGTTAAGGTGCAGTTCGATTTATACGGCTCTTTTGCCAAGACCTATAAGGGGCACGGAACCGATGTGGCCTTGCTTGGAGGAATCTTAGGTTTCTCCCAGGATGATGAACGTATCGTGCAGGCCTATGAGATTGCCCAGGAACAAGGAATTGCCAATGAATTCGTATTGAAGGATGATGAGGACGAGCATCCCAATACCGTAGTCATCAAGGCGGTAACCGATGTAGGTAAGCATTGGGAGGTCAAGGGTGTGTCCATCGGGGCTGGCAAGGTGGTAATAAAATCCATCAACGGCATCGATGTGGACTACACCGGTGAATACAATACCATTTTGACCCACCATACGGATAATCCCGGCATGTTGGCGTTGATTACGGCTCTCCTGGCCGAACAGAAAATCAACATCGCCAATATGCGACTCTACCGTGAGGCGAGAGGCCAGAAGGCCATCTGTATTATCGAGAATGACGAGGCGATTCCGGAAGAAACCGTGAAGCGTTTGCAGATTATCCATGGCATGCACTACGTCAATGTTATAGAAAGAATCTATGAGTGAGGAACGAAGATGAAATTCAATAAGGCAAGCGATATCATCAAATATATGAAAGAAGAGAATCTGGGGCTTTTCGAGTATGCCTTGGTTCACGAGTATGAACTAACTGGCCGAACTAAAGAAGATATCGAGACCTATCTGGAGCATGTGTGGACGGTCATGAAGGAAGCCATCGCCAAAGGTTTGGATCCCGATATCGAAACCAAGGGAAAAATCATTGGAAACGAAAGCCTGAAATTGATGAATCCGGATAAGGGACAACGTTCGGTTTCGGGTAAGACCATGAGAAAGGCCATCGCTTATGCGCTAGCGATGATGGAAGTCAATGCCTCTATGGGTAAGATTGTCGCATCACCCACCGCGGGTTCCTGCGGCGTATTGCCGGCAGTGCTGCTTACTATACAGGAGCGTTTCAAGTTGGAAGATGAAATGATCATCAAGGGACTGGTTGTTGCCAATCTAGCGGGCGAATTAATCGCCCATACGGCTTCCCTATCTGGCGCCAGAGGGGGATGCCAGGCGGAAGTTGGTTCCGCATCCGCCATGGCTTCGGCAGCGGTAGTCTACATGTTGGATGGTAATCCGGACCAGGTGTTTGATGCCGCTGCCATCTGTTTCAAGAATCTTATGGGTCTGGTTTGCGATCCTATCGCAGGGCTCGTGGAATCTCCCTGTGCCAAAAGAAATACCATTGGCGCGGCCAATGCGCTGATATGCGCCGAGATGGTTTTGGCTGGTATCCCTAGCATAGTGCCCTTCGATGAAGTGGTGGAAGCCATGTACCGCGTCGGTAAGGCGCTACCGGTATCACTCCGTGAGACCTCACTGGGAGGATTGGCCATCACCCAGACCGGGGAAGATTACCAAGAGCAGATTTTCGGAGGCTGCACCGTTTGCTCGAATTGTAAATAGGACTGCTTGACACGTCATATTGTTGTAGAAATATTGCGAAAATCACGTATAATAGTAGGTGATACAGTGATGCCCTGGTTTAAGAAAGAAGTGGTGATATGATCGATTTACATATTCATAGCAAACGATCCGATGGTAGCTATTCTTTGGAAGCCATCGCGATGTTATATATTTCCATGGGATTCAAGTACATTGGGATAACAGACCATGATCGCCTCATCGATTACAATGAAATCAAGAAGGCCTATCGTGGGAATGACATCCATATCATTCCTGGAGTGGAAGTATCTTCTTATGATTACGAGACCGAACGCAAGGTTCACCTGTTGGGTTATTTCATCAAGAACAAGGCCATATTGAAAGATCTGTTGGGCAAGGTGACGCTGAGCCGTAGAGATGTAGCCAAACATATCATCGAAGCGCTGCAGAAAGACGGATACGACATCAACTTCCACGAAGTGCTGCAAATGGCTGGAACTGGCGGTGTATACAAGCAGCATATTCTTCAGTGCCTGCGTAAGAAAGGTTATGAGGATATCTCTGAGTCGGACTTCAAGTCAGGGGGGAAATATTACTTCCCCGTCGAGTATGCCGATTACAAAGAGGCTATCGACGCTATCAAGGAAGCGGGGGGGATTGCAGTACTGGCCCACCCGGGAGAAACCAAGGTATTCGACCTGATTCCCAAGCTGGTCGCAGAGGGGTTGGATGGAATCCAGATCAAGCATCCTTCGCACAGCGAGGAAGATGTCAAACGGTGCATTGAGATTGCTGATCAGTACAACCTGATCAAGGTGACTGGTTCGGATAACCATGGAAAGTATTCAGACAGCAAAATTGATTTTTCCAAACTACAGCTCGATGATGAGCAGGAGAAGGAACTGATTGCTTACCTGGATAACAAGATTCAGACAGCGGAACAATATTAACCGTCTGAAATACACTAGAGAATGAATAAGGCTAGCCTGGACTAGCCTTTTTGTTTGCAACTGTATATGGTAAAATACCATTTGAAGATGGAGGACATATGAGTACGACGGATAATATATTACAACTTATTGGGAATACCCCTCTGATAGAGACCAAGGCTCTGTTGGGGGACGGGAAAAACCGCCTGTTCGCCAAGCTGGAATCGGCCAACCCCACGGGCAGCATCAAGGATCGTGTGGCTTTGGCAATGATTGAAGCGGCTGAGCGGCACGGACACATCAAGAAGGATACCGTACTGGTGGAACCTACGAGCGGCAACACTGGAATTGGGCTGTCCTTTGTGGCTTCCAGGAAAGGGTATCGCTGCATCATCGTTATGCCCGAATCCATGAGTCTCGAGAGACGTCAGCTGATTCAAGCCTATGGAGCCGAAATCGTACTGACACCCAAGCACTTGGATGTGCAGGGGGCCGTAGATAAGGCCAAGGAATTGGTACTAGCTAATGACAACTGGCTACTATTAGATCAGTTTTCCAATCCCGAAAATCCAAAAGTGCACCGCGAGACTACTGCAGTAGAAATCGAGAGGTCAATGGGAATTCCGGACGTTCTGTTGTCCGGTGTAGGGACTGGTGGTACCTTGAGCGGGGTCGGGGCCTACTTCAAGGAGAAGAATCCGAATCTGAAGATCATCGCCATAGATCCTAAGAGCAGCATCCCCGGTTGTGCGTTGCACCGCATCCAGGGTATCGGAGATGGCTTTACACCAGAGAATCTGGATGAGACATTGATTGATGAGTTCGTGGAAATAAACGACCAGGAAGCCTTCGACGGCATGAAGCAGCTGCTGGAACGAGAAGGGATACTGGCGGGAATTTCCACCGGAGCGGCCGTAGCGGCAATCAACAAGATCAATCAGTACATGGAAAATAAAAAAATCGTTTATTTTATCACCGACAGAGGAGAACGCTATCTGAGCATGAATCTTTTTGGAGAGGGAAAATAGAATGGACTATAAAAAAATCAAGGAAACCCTAGTAGAGTGGTTAAGAGATAAGGTGGAAGAAGCAGGCGCCAAAGGGCTTATCGTGGGTCTGTCCGGCGGTATCGACTCATCGGTAGTGGCGGCCCTTGCCATGGAAGCCTTTCCCAAGGAATGTTTCGGCCTAATCCTGCCCTGCCACAGTCAGGGACAAGATGAAGAGGATGCAGTTCTGTTGGCAAAAGCCATTGGCATCCCTTACAAACGGGTGGTACTGGACCAGGTATACGATGAGATGTTGCACGCGACCAATCCTGAAGTGGCTTATGAGGACAACCCTCTGAGTTACTCAAATATCAAGCCCAGACTTAGGATGACTGCTCTATATTTTGAAGGTGGACTACGCCAGTATCTGGTAGTCGGTACCGGTAACAAAAGTGAATTTGTAACCGGATATTTCACCAAATATGGCGACGGTGGTGTAGATTTGGAGCCTATTGGGGAGATGCTAAAGACTGATGTCAAAGGACTGGCAAGGGAGCTGGGTATTCCCGAGAAGCTGATCGTCAAAGCACCGACAGCCGGTTTATGGCAGAACCAGACCGATGAAGATGAGATGGGGTTCACCTATGATGAGCTGGATGAATACATCCGGACCGGCGAAGGAAGACCGGAAGTAGTCGAGAGGGTAACCAACCTGAATCGAAGAAGCCAACATAAGAAAGTATTACCCCCGATCTGTCCCTTAGGGCTGAAGTATGAAATAGATTGAAGGAGTAAACAAGATGTCAGGACATTCGAAGTGGTCAACAATCAAACATAAAAAAGGAAAATTAGATGCCAAACGCGCCAAGATTTTCACCAAGATAGGCAGGGAAATCATGGTGGCGGTTAAAATCGGAGGACCAGACTCGGAAGGTAATCCACGCTTGAAGCTGGTGATGCAGAAGGCCAAAGGGGCCAACATGCCCAACGACAATGTGAAGAGGATTATTCAGAAGGCTAGCGGAGAAGGCAATACCGCCAATTACGAGGAACTCAGTTATGAGGGTTATGGTGTAGGTGGAGCAGCGGTCATCGTGGATATTCTTACCGACAACCGCAACCGTACTGCTGGCGAAGTGCGTCACGCATTCGACAAGTACGGTGGCAAGATGGGTGAGAATGGATGCGTATCCTACATGTTCGAGAAAAAGGGTGTGATCCAGGTTGCGTGCGCAGAAGAAAATGAGGATGATTACACTTTGATGGCCATCGAGGCCGGTGCAGATGACGTGGATTTTGAGGATGGTGTGCTGCGCGTATATACGGCTATGGCTGATATGGAATCAGTTCGTGCATCTCTGGAAGAGCAGGGGCTATCTATCGAGTCCAGTGAGTTCGAGAAAATACCTGAAAATACGGTACTCATCGAAGATCTGGCCCAGGCGAAACAGCTGTTGGCTTTGATGGATGTGTTGGAAGACAATGATGATGTTCAGGAAACCTGGAGTAACTTCGATATTGCTGAGGAATTGGAAGCTTCGCTTTAAAAGCGTTGACGAGGTGAGTAGTGCGTATATTGGGTATTGATCCCGGGACAGCCATTCTCGGTTACGGGATACTGGATCATCAGGGCAACCAGTTTAAACTAGTGGACTATGGTTGCATCCGAACAGCAGCGGGAACACCGCTTCCTGAACGGCTGCACATAATCTATCAGGAACTTGACCAGATCATAAGTACCTACCGGCCGGACACGATGGCGGTGGAAGAGCTGTTTTTCTCTAACAATGTGACTACTGCCATATCGGTAAGCCACGCGCGGGGTGTGGTATTGCTGTTGGGCCAGATGTACGATCTGCCGCTGGGGGAATACACGCCACCACAGGTGAAACAGGGGGTCACCGGCTACGGCAGGGCGGAGAAGAAGCAAGTTCAGGAGATGGTCAAGATCATCCTGTCCATGAAGACGATACCCAGACCGGACGATGCTGCGGACGCTCTGGCGGTGGCCATCTGCCACGGACATTCTTCCGGGAAACTGGGTGAGATATTGAGAGGTAAGAGATGATTGCATTTATACGGGGAAATGTGCATCGCATCCAGGAGGATTCCATCCTACTGGATACGGGGGCTATCGGCTATCAGGTATACGTCAGCGGGGGACTGTTGTCCATGCTGGAACCAGAAGAAGAGATATTGCTATGGACCCACCAGCACATCAAGGAAGACTCACAAACTTTATTCGGTTTCGCTCAGGAGAAGGAATTGGCCTTGTTTGAAAAATTCCTGACCGTCAGCGGAATAGGCCCGAAGCTGGCACTGACCATGTTGTCGGCCAAATCACCGCGTGAAATCATCCTGGCCATTACCCAGGAACGTCCGGACATACTCTCGGAGGTCCCGGGTATCGGTGCCAAGACGGCCAAGCGCATGATTCTAGAGCTTAAGGACAAGCTTCTGAGTGAGGCGGAAGGGCTTGAGCCGTTGGTCGGTACAGGCCAATACGAACCAGTGGTGGAAAACTACGAAAGCGATGCCATCACGGAAACATTGATGGCGTTGGAAACGTTGGGGTATACCAAACGGGAAGTAGAGCGAACCGTACTCAGAGTGGCGGAACAACATCAGGATGCTGATGCGGGTGCATTGGTGACTTTGACGTTAAGAGCGATCGGCAGATAGGAGTAAGAGATGGAAGAACGTTTGCTGCAAGGAACTCCAATCATAGAAGATGGGGAAGTAGAAAAATCACTGCGGCCGAAAAGCCTGGCAGAATACATTGGACAGGAAAAACTAAAGCGCAATCTGTCTGTTTTCATCGAGGCCGCCAAGCTCAGGAACGAGCCTATTGACCACATCCTGCTCTATGGATCACCCGGACTGGGGAAGACCACCATGGCGGGAATCGTAGCCAATGAACTGGGAGTCCAATTCAAGGTGACCTCAGGACCGGCCATCGAACGGGCGGGTGATCTGGCAGCGCTACTAACCAACCTACAGGAAGGTGACGTGCTGTTCATCGATGAGATCCACCGTTTGAACCGCTCAGTGGAAGAGGTTCTATATCCGGCTCTAGAGGACTATGCGCTGGATATCATGATCGGTAAAGGACCTTCAGCCAGATCCCTTCGGATCGATTTACCACACTTCACCTTGATCGGGGCCACGACACGGGCGGGACAGCTCAGTGCGCCCTTGAGGGACCGTTTCGGAGTGATCGCCAGATTGGAATTCTATCGCAACGAAGAGCTTTGCGATATCATCAAACGGGCATCGGCCATTTTGGGCGTGGCAATAGATGAGGCGGGGGCCACGGCTATCGCTTCAAGATCCAGAGGGACACCAAGGATTGCCAACCGTCTGCTGAAACGGGTCCGGGATGTGGCCCAGGTGCGTGGAGATGGACATATCGATGTACAGCTGGCCGGCCAGGCGCTGGATATGTTGGAAGTGGACCGCTATGGTTTGGACGACATCGACCGTCGTCTTTTGAGCACACTGATACAGTCGTTTGCCGGAGGGCCTGCTGGTCTGGATACCATCTCGGCCATGATTGGTGAGGAAGCTGTAACCGTTGAGGATGTCTATGAACCCTTCCTGATGCAACAGGGATTCCTGGCCAGGACACCCAAAGGCAGGATTGCTACCCAGAAGGCCGCAGAGCATCTGGGACTTGAGCTGCCTGAAAAGGCGTGATGAGCAAGGTTGCCGGTATCGTACTGGCTGGTGGCGAGAGCAGCCGTATGGGCCGGGACAAGGCACGTCTGGACTGTGGCAGCAGAGATTTTATTGAGCATTCTATTGCAACGCTCCAACCTGTGAGCGATGAAGTATACGTCAGTTGCGGACCTGTCTGCCAGTACCAGGAATATGGCGCCCCGGTCATCGTAGATGACATATCTTCTGCGGGACCGCTGGGTGGTATGGTAACGGTCATGCGTACTGTTAAGGCCGATACGTTCCTGTTCTTGCCGGTTGATAATCCGATGATACCCACTGCGCTCTACAGATATATGCTGGAGCTATTGGAAGATTTCGATGCGGTAGTACCTGAACTACATGGCTATTTCGAACCGCTCTGCGCTCTTTATCGGGCGGATTGTCTGCCGGCTATGGAAAAGGCGATCAGTCAGGGCAAGCGTAAGATCAAATCCTTTTACCCGGATATCCGCATCCGAACTCTCACCGAAGAAGAGATACGGAGTATCGGTAATCCTGAGGTGCTGTTTTTGAATGTCAATGAGCATAGACATTATCTGCAAATGAAAAGGTTGAAAAATGAATGAAATCTATTCTTTTGTCGGCTATGCCAATACCGGCAAGACAACGTATCTGGAACAATTGATTGAAGTATTAAGCCAAAGAGGCTATAAGATCGCTGTCCTGAAACATACCAGTCATCAGGAGGCTTTCTTTTTGGGCGATCCTGAAGGAAAGGACACCGACCGTCATTTTCTAGCAGGAGCCAAGTACGTGGCCTTGGCAGGACCTTCAGGTTACTCTCTGGTAGCAAGACAGGAAGAACCTGATCCAGAAGATCTCATGAGCCGCTTTCCTGATGCCGATTTCATCTTCACGGAAGGCTACAAGAGCGGGCCTTATCGCAAGATCGAGGTCAACAAGGATTATCGCCCGGATGAAGTCCTGATTGCACCATCAGAGCGCTTTGCTCTGGTCACAGATGCCTCTGATCCGAATACGGGAGTCTTTTCCATCGAACGTCCGGAAGAACTGGCCGATTACCTGATTGCAAAAAGGAAGGATTGCTATGGAAATCATCGCTAATCTGTTCATCCTTTTTCTGATCATTCTGCTGGGTTATGGTTGTCGCAGATATGGTCTGCTGCCCGAAACGGGCGCGCAAGTCATCGTGCAGCTCATCCTGAACATTACGTTGCCGGCGTTGATTCTGGTATCCATGAATCTACCATACAGCAGGCAGCTGGCTGCATCCATGATGCAGATTGCGGTGGTGGCCGTGGTTTTCACATTGCTGGTCATCGTGTTGGCAAGAACCACTAGCCGACTTCTACCCCTGGAAGAAGTCCAGAAGCGTCAGTGGGCTTTTGCCCTTATCTTCGGGAATGTGACCTTTATCGGCTATCCGGTGGCCTATCTGGTACTTGGGCAGCAGGGTATATTCCTCAGCGCCATCTTCGATTTCATCCAGTCGGTGCTGATGTTCACCTACGGCATCTATCTGCTGTCTGCTGACCGGAGCGTCATTTCTTCCGTAAAGAAACTATTGTGGGATCCAGTCATCTTGTCCTTGGTACTCGGGATCATGTTATTTGTTTTCCGTATAAGCCTACCGGGTATTCTGCAGACGGCATTGGAAAAGATCGGTTCGACCACTTCGGTGCTTAGCATGCTGGCGGTGGGACTATTGCTGCAGTTCAGGGGATTCAAGGAACATAGCGTACGCTATACCCAGATGTTGTTGGCATCCCTGAAGTTGCTTATTCTGCCGGTTTTGTTTCTGGTGGTAGGATCACGATTGAACCTGACGCAGGAAACCTATGCGGTTGCAGTGATTATGATCGCTTGCCCCACGGCCATTATGTCTACGGTGCTCAGCGAGAAATATGCGGATAGCGGACAATATGCCGCGGGATCAGTTTTTCTAACCCACTTATTGTGCCTCATAACATTACCTCTGATTCTTAAGTTAGGCGGTATAATATGATGAAAAGGTCAGCCCTTTTTGATATACTGATTAATGAGGTGAAATAATGAGTGATTCGAGAAAAGTAATCAATAAGATTCTGGTGGAGCTGTTCAATGATATCCTGGATATCGAGGCGGCTGCGCTAAAAAACAGTGAATTCGGGGAACTGACGGTTACCGAATTTCATATTATTGAATCCATTGGGCTTGAGGGGGGAAAGACCATGTCCGAGGCGGCCTTCCTATCCGGAGTGACCATCGGGACACTGACGACTTCAATCAACAGGCTGATTAAAAAAGGTGCCGTACAGAGAAAACGCGACGATCATGACCGTAGGGTTGTTATGGTTTCGTTGACCGAGCGTGGTAAAGAAGCCTATTCACATCACGAAGAATTCCACCGGGAAATGACCGAAAGCATCATTGATACGCTGCAGCCGGAAGAGGACGGAGTTCTGATTCAGGCTTTGGTCGCCATCCAAGAATTTTTTTCACAAAAAGCGAAGGAGTATGAACGCTAGATGACTCTTAAAAACATAAAGGTAGACATGCAGGCAGTTGAGAACATGCTCTTTTTCTGGAACATGATCGGGGAAAGAGAGAAGGTCAGCGAGATCTATATTCTCACAGTAGCCGAAACGGAGCAGTACCGAGGTATCTACGATACGGAATTTGACAACATCTCAGTCCGCAAGGTGATGAGCGCTTTGTCCAACCGGGAGGTTTTCCGGGGCGACAACCGCAAGGAGAGCCGCTTTTGGGTGGATAACCTGTGGATGCTCGAAGACCTGAAATACACCATGGATATCGTGGCACCCATCAAGCGTCTGCATTTAGACGATCTGGTGCCGAAAATCAATGAGAACGTCGAGGGCGAATCCATCTATGAGACACTGAATGTAGTATTCGTTCCTTTCTATAACCAGCCCAGTCTGGTGCGTAACAATACGCTATATATCAATTTCTTCAAAGCATTGCCTGAACGTGGGGAGAAGCAGGATCTGCTGCTGGACGGTCTGCCCATTAAGGAATATATATTACAACAATTAACCGAGTTGGTCCAAGAGGCCAACCGAAGTGGAAAAGGGAACCGAGTGGTGACTCCCTTACGCAATGTGTTTTACTAGGAAAGTAGAAAGGCATAAGAAAATGAGTGTAAAAAGCAATCTAAAAGCTGTGGAGAGCATGCTGGTGTTTTGGAGCATGATAAGTGAAAGAGAAAAGGTCAGCGATCTTTTCATCCAGGATTTGGCTGAGATGGATGAGTTCAAGGCGTCCTTTGATTCGGAGTTTACAACAGACAGCTTCAGAAGAGTGCTCAGCGCTGTAAGCAACAAGGAACTGTTGAATGGCATGAGCAAGAAGGAAGGCCGCTTCTGGAATTATAACCTCTGGATGTTGGAAGACATGGAATTTGTAGCTCAGATGATCGATCCATTGAAGAAACTGAACTTGGATAGCCTGGAGGCTGCAGGTGATGTGGAAGTGGTATTCGTACCTATGAATATGCAGGAGTCTTTCGCCAAGGATGGTAACCTGTACATCAACTTCTTCAAGACCATGTACAATGAGTTTGAGAATAATACCAGTATTGAAGGTAAAGAAATATCCGCTTATATCCAGGAGAAACTGGCTGAGATGTAATAGCTGTAATGTATAGAAATTAAAGACTGTTCCGGCAGATGCCGGAACAGTCTTTTTTGTCGAACACACAAGGTATATCTAGCGGGAATTATGACCAGGCGCTCAGTTTCTCATTGAGTTTTCTGTAAATGCGCTCCCGAAACCATGGCTCGCTGGATGCTTGGACGGCCTCATCGAGTGCGAACCAGGCAACATCACAGTTCTCATCCGGTTTGCAAGTAAGTGAATCGTGCTCATCCGCCTCGAATAGGTAGGTGAGGTTCAAGTGCAGGTGGGATGATACATAACGGCCCTTTTTTTCATGCCCGTCCACAGTCAGGATTTCCAGTGAAAAGATATCTTCAGTCAGGCTGTTAACCTGCATTAGACCGCTTTCTTCCAGGACTTCCTTCCGGCCGACCGCGTGCAGATCCATATCTCCATCGGCGTGCCCACCCATCCAGGACCAGGAATCGTAAATGTTATGGTAGGCCATCAGGACCTTTGTCCTGTCATGGTTTATTACCCAGGCTGAAGCAGTCATATGCGCCGCACCGTTGCTGCGGTTGAAGAGATTCTGATGCTCGGCCAGCAAGCGCAGGATTTCCGCCTGGTCCCGTTCTTCCTGTTCATTATATGGTTGATAGTTCTTTATCTGTTCAATGGGATCCAAAGATTTATACCTCCAATCTTGTTATCATTATACTAAAAAATGAGATGGCTGGTCAGGCGTATCGGACGGCAGAACTCAATTTCTTCTTTTTTTTCTTTACAAATGGTCTGAACCCTTATATAATCATAACAAGTATTATATTTAGAATACCGATGAGAAAAGAAGAGTACTGTATATTGGTTGGCAGAGCGAACTGGCGGTAGGTGAAAGGTCCAGGGCAACGAATATCGGGAAGTGGGCTTTTTGAGGTGCTGCGGCCGGGTTCTCCCGTTACAGAGATAGGATATGTCGGTATCTGAAAAATGAGTCATGGTGGCTAAGAATGTTTACATTCATCCAATGAGGGTGGGTGTATTTTTTTAGACGTGATTCGACCATTGGGTGGCAAAACCATCGTCCCAAGGGATGGTGGTTTTTTTTGTACCCTGGTATGAGACGAGTAGAGTTTGAGAGGAGAATAAGATGAGAAAGAGACAGTTACTGAGGATGGTCAAAGAGGCGAACGGAGATCTGTTGACTCCGGTATCCGTATATCTATCCTACGTAGGAGATGAGAGAGGCTTCCTTTTGGAAAGCAAAGAGCAAGGAAAAGGCAGATACAGCTTCATCGGCAAGGCCGATACAGTTGTATCCTGCCAGCACCAGGGTGTATATATTAATAGAGAGCTATACTACGGAGATGATCTGTTCGACAGTATGCAGAAGATATTGGACGGTTTCGAATTGAGCGGTGATGCCCGCTTCCCCTTTGAGGGAGGGCTGGTAGGATCCATGGGATATGACGCGGTTCGGTTCATTGAGAAGTTACCGGAGAGCAATCCGGATGAGATCAACATACCGATCGCTGAGTTCATGCTCTGCCGCGAGTTCATCGCCTTTGATCATTACCACAATCGCATTTACTTCGTGGTCTTGCATGAGGAAGAGGGCACCGAGGAAGCCAAGCTGAGAATTGAGCAGATGGAGCAGGAGCTGAGTGAGCCGGCACCGATCGCAAAATCAGGACCCTATACCAACCAGGTTCTCAAATCCTCTATCGAGGTAGAACCTTTCAAAGAAAAGGTGGAGCGTGTCCGGAAATACGTCATAGAGGGAGATACCTTCCAGACCGTATTATCCAGACGCTACAACGTGAAGACGGACAAACCGCCGTTCGAGATTTACCGCAGTCTCAGGACCATCAACCCGTCACCGTATCTGTTCTACCTGAATTTTGTGGACTACCAGATTCTTGGAAGCTCACCGGAGATGCTGGTGGAAAAAAGAGGACAAAAAGTCCAGACCTGCCCCATCGCGGGTACCAGGAAGCGTGGAGTCAATCTTGAAGAGGATATAGCTCTTGCACAGGACCTGCGCACGGATGAGAAGGAAATAGCCGAGCACATGATGTTGGTGGATCTGGGAAGAAACGATATGGGCAAGATAGCCCAGACAGACAGTGTCGAGGTGAACCGCCTGATGGAGGTCCATAACTTCTCCCATGTGATGCACTTGGTATCCTTCGTGGATGGGTTGGCCAAACCGGAAAAGAGTGCTACCGAGATCTTCTCCGCATTCTTCCCGGCAGGAACCTTGAGCGGCGCACCCAAGATCCGGGCCATGGAAATCATCGATGAGCTGGAGCCGATAGCCAGAAGTTTCTACGGCGGCAGCGTTGGATATTTCTCCTTCAACGGGGACTTGGATACGTGCATCACCATCCGCTCCATGGCGGTGAAGAACCAGATCGCCTATCTGCAAGCTGGAGCTGGCATCGTAATGGATTCCAATCCCCAAAAGGAATTTGAGGAGACGGAAAACAAGCTTGGTGCGGTCTTGAAGGCCCTTGATTAGGAGGAAGCCATGATATTACTGATTGATAATTATGATTCATTCACATACAACCTTTACCAGATGCTTTGCTCCTTGGGCAAAGAAGTAACAGTCCACAGGAACGATGAGATCGGACTTGAGGAAATCGAGGAGATGGCCCCTGAAGCCATCGTAATCTCTCCCGGACCCGGACGGCCGGAACAGGCCGGTCTCAGCATGGACATCATCCGTCGATTCGGACAGGAAATCCCCATGTTGGGTGTCTGCCTGGGACACCAGGCTATAGGCGCCGTATACGGCGCAACTGTGACCTATGCTCCCAAGATATATCACGGAAAGACCTCCAGCATTCTGACGGGTGGTGAATCCATTTTTTCCCAACTGCCACGCGTATTCACTGTGGGTAGATACCATTCCTTGATGTTGGAGAAGGCAACCCTACCGGAGTGTTTCGAGGTGCTGGCCCAGACCGAGGAAGGCGAAGTCATGGCCGTCCGTCATAAGGAATATCCGCTTTACGGTTTGCAGTTCCACCCGGAGTCTATACTGACTCAACACGGAAAAGAGATGGTACAGGCATTTCTGGAGGTAGCTAAAAATGAAAAATAATGAATTGAAGAAATTGATGAATAAAGTGAACCTGAGCAGCGATGAGACTTATCAGGTGATCCACTCCATGATGAGCGATCAGCTCAGCCCAGTTCTAACCGCATCCTTCCTGACGGCGTTGGCCCTTAAGGGCGAATCGGATCAGGAAATTGCTGGTGGTGCCAGAGCACTCAGGCAACACATGCGCCGGATAGACGGCGTGGCCGAAGAAGCCATGGATATCGTGGGCACGGGTGGCGACCAACTGAACACCATCAACGTTTCTACGGCAGCTGCCTTTGTGGCGGCGACCGCTGGTGTCAAGGTGATGAAGCACGGCAACCGTTCCGCCAGCAGCAAATGTGGTAGCGCGGACGTATTGGAGGAGCTGGGAATCAACATCCAGCTTACACCGGAGCAGGCACTGGCACTATACCGGGAAACCGGCATGGCCTTCATGTTCGCACCAGTCTATCATCCGGCCATGAAGTACGTAGGACCCATCCGCAAGGAACTGGGGTTTCGTACAATTTTCAATCTTCTGGGCCCTCTGGCCAATCCGGCCCAGGTGCAAAAACAGGTGCTCGGCGTAAGCAGTGCCCATCTGGTACCAATTATGGCTGAGGCACTCAGGTCCTTGGGTGTGAAACGGGGATTGGTTGCCCATGGCATTGACGGATTGGATGAGATCAGCGTGGCCTCGGAAACGCTGATTTGCGAAATCGACGGGGATAAGATCAGCGAATATCGCCTACATCCCAGTGAATTCGGGATGAAGACCTGTCGCATCGAAGATTTGGTAGGAAACGAAAAACAGGACAACAAGGAGATCTTAATAGATATTCTTTCTGGCAAGATTGAAGGCGCCAAACGAGATTTCGTGGCCATCAACGCCGGTGCCGCGATCTATATCGGCGGTCAAGCCGCTTCCTTGGTTGAAGGTGTTAAAAAGGCCCAGGAAATCCTGGAGCAGGGCAGCGCCTACCGATTCCTGGAAACCTACAGGGATGTCTCGGTCAGGATTGGAGGGTAAGATGATACTCAATGAGATCACTGAAGCCAAAAGAAAGAGAGTGGAGCGTCTGAAGCAGAGCCGACCGCTGTCAGATTTCATACTCCAAGCCTTGGAAATGACACCGAAGATCAGCTTCAAGCAGGCGCTGGCCCAGTCGGGTCTCTCCATCATCGGGGAGATCAAGAAAGCTTCGCCGTCCAAGGGACTCATTAAGGATCCGTTCCATCCGGTGCAGTTGGCCCTGCAGTATGCCGGTAACGTAGAGGCCATCTCAGTGCTCACGGAAGAGGATTATTTCCTGGGTTCAAGCAGTTTTTTGGCCCGGGTCGTGGAACACCTGCCCATGATGCCTTTCCTGCGTAAGGATTTCATCATCGATGAATACCAAATCTATGAGAGCAAGATTCTAGGTGCGTCGGCGTTCCTCCTGATCTCAGAATTGCTGGACAGGGAAACGCTACACAAATTCATAGACCTGGGCCATATGCTGGGTATGGACGTGCTGGTGGAAGCACATGACGCAGAGAACTTGCACAAGGCCCAGGAGGCCGGTGCGGATATTATAGGTATCAACAACAGGAATCTGAAGGATTTCACAGTCTCTCTGCAGAACACTGTCGACCTGGCCAAAGAGGTGGATAAGTCAACCATCCTGGTGAGCGAGAGCGGCATCAACACCAAGGAGGACGTGGAATTCCTATCCCAGGCACGCTTCGATGCCATCCTGGTGGGGGAGACATTCATGAGAGCCAGAAGTATAGAAGAGAAAGCTATTGAATTGAGGTCAGGATATCATGGATACCAAGATTAAGATCTGTGGCATAATGTCGCAGGACAGCATAGAAGTGTTAAACCGGATGAAACCGGAATATGTGGGATTCGTTTTTGCCAAGAGCAAGCGGCAGGTCAGCATGGTGCAAGCGGCTGAGATCGCTAAGGCGCTGGACCCCAGCATCCAGACCGTCGGCGTGTTCGTCAATGAGTCAATTGAGAAGGTCGATGAAATCCGTCGTACTGTGGGGCTTGATGTGGTGCAACTGCATGGCAGCGAGTCGCTTGACTACTTGGAACGATTGGGTGGACATCTGTGGAAGGCCTTGCCTGGCAGTAAGGAAAGCCTTGAGCGAATATCGGAATACCTGGGCCTTGCGGAAATGATCCTGTTGGATGCCATGACCGACAAGAGTCCCGGTGGTAACAACATGACACTGGATTGGTCATCCATTGGTGAGCTGGTATCGGCTGAACATCTGGTGCTGGCCGGTGGCCTGAACCGGAACAACGTAAGGCAGGCCATCGAGGCGCTACATCCTGCCGTGGTGGACGTGAGCAGCGGTGTGGAAACTGATGGAAAAAAAGACAACAAGAAGATCATACAGTTTATTGAGGAGGTTAGACATGGGAGTTAAAGATAAACCGTTCGGCATTTTCGGAGGCACATACTTGCCAGAATCGCTGATGCCAACCGTACATAAATTAAAAGAGGCCTTTTACGAGGCCAAACTGGACCCTTCTTTCCAGCAGGAACTGGACGAACTCCTCTCCAAATACAGCGGTCGGGAAACGCCCCTTTACTTGGCGAAGAACCTGACCGAAGAAGTGGGCGGGGCCAAAATATATCTGAAGCGTGAGGATCTGAACCATACTGGATCCCATAAGATCAACAACGTGCTGGGACAGATGCTTCTGGCCAAGCGCATGGGATTCAGCAAAGTGATGGCTGAAACAGGTGCCGGGCAGCATGGCGTGGCCACGGCTACCGGTGCAGCCCTGTTTTCTATGGAATGCACCGTCTTCATGGGTGTTGAGGATATAGAAAGACAGAAACTGAATGTAAAGCGCATGAAACTCTTGGGCGCCAAGGTCGTGGAAGTGAAATCCGGAAGTGGAACCTTGAAGGATGCAACCAACGAGGCCATCCGCTACTGGAGTGCCTGCGCCAATGATACATACTATTGCCTCGGTTCGGTCGTCGGACCGGCCCCGTATCCTGAGATGGTGCAGCATTTCCAGTCGGTTATCGGCAAGGAATGCAAAGCCCAGTATCTGGAGGCGGAGGGAAGACATCCCCAAGCTATTGTGGCCTGTGTAGGTGGTGGCAGCAACGCGGCAGGCATCTTCGATGCCTATCTGGATGAAGATGTCGACCTGTTCGGAGCGGAAGCTGGTGGAGAAGGTGTGAATACTGATCAACATGGTGCGTCTCTCAGCAAGGGGCGTGTCGGGGTCATCCAAGGTATGAAGACCTATGTTCTGCAGGATCCTTCCGGAAATATTAAGCCAGCCTATTCCATTTCAGCCGGGCTGGACTATCCCGGAGTGGGACCGCTGCACGCTCATTTACATGAAAGCGGTCGTGCATCATACGAAGCCATCGATGACCAGGAAGCCAAAAATGCCTTTATGGTACTCACTAAAGCAGAAGGTATCATCCCGGCTCTGGAAAGCGCCCATGCCATCGCACTGGGTATGAAGGTGGCTAAACGGTATGATCGGGAAGAAGGCATAGTGATTCTGTTGTCCGGCAGGGGCGACAAGGATGTAGAGAGGATTTAGGAGGGCATGATGGACCGCATAGCAAATGCATTCGCACAAAGTAAAGAGATGAACAAACACCTGTTGATTGGGTACCTGACCGCCGGAGATCCCGCCATCGGTGATACCGTGGCGTTGGCCAAGGAGATGCTAGATGCAGGTGTAGGCCTGCTGGAGTTTGGGCTTCCCTACTCCGATCCCCTGGCGGATGGCCCGGTACTGCAGGCGGCGGCCACCAGAGCCTTGGCGGC
>DAOUPV010000003.1 GCA_030625965.1 Clostridia bacterium | reverse complement strand
GGCTTGCCGGGTCTTGAGTGTGAACCGAACTGCCTACCGTTACGAGCCGGTGAAACTTCCTGATGAAGATGTGATCCGCGCGGAAATCATTGAGAAAGCATGCAACTATGGTCGTGTGGGCTATCGCATGGTTACAGCTATGCTGAATAACCAGGGCATAGTAATCAATCATAAGCGCGTAGAACGCATCTGGCGCGAGGAAGGCTTGAAGCTACCTAGAAAACAGAGTGAACGACGCAGATTATGGCTCAATGACGGGGGCTGTATCCGGCTTAGACCGGAACACAGAAATCATGTCTGGAGTTATGATTTTGTGGAAGATAAGACCTGCGAAGGTAAAAAGATACGCTTCCTGAATATCATTGACGAATACACTCATGAATGCCTGGCATCTATCCCCAGGCGCAGCTGGAGAAATAACGATGTCATAGAGCTACTCTCGGAACTAATGCTCGTGAGAGGGTGCCCTGAGTATCTGAGAAGCGATAATGGCAGCGAATTTACCGCGAACAAACTTAGGAAATGGCTTTCCGGTATCGGGGTGCTTACGGCATATATTGAACCGGGAAGTCCGTGGGAGAATGGATATTGCGAAAGCTTCAATGCCCGTATGCGGGATGAATTTCTGAATGGGGAATTGTTTGGTAATATGTATGAAGCCCAAGTGCTTACCAGACGTTGGGTTGAATACTACAATACCATTAGACCACATAGCAGTTTGGTTGGGAGACCACCTGCGCCTCAAACAGTAATTCCCATTTCAGCATGATGCTGATAAAGATAATACCCATTTCTAGTCCGAAACTAACAATGAAATTGGACCTAAAATCGGGGGCATATCAATTCTCTAGTCCTTTTACTTAATTATGGTACCAATTCTTAAGCTTACCAATAACTGTAATAATTACACCAATAATCATCAAGAATAAACCTAGTGATGCAGGTCCGATAAATATCATAAGTAATCCTGAAAGCGCAGCAATTCATCCAACAATAATTGCCTTCTTCCCCTGATATTGATTTTCTGTAAAACCAATTTTCTTTGTTCGCATATAACCACAATGAGGACAACTTGTTGCTTCACTACTAACCTATCCTGTACATTCTGGACATATAATAATTGACATAACAACCTCCTTGTATACGATAATTATACTATATATATGGAGCAATAGTAATGTATATTATTATATTGTACACGATTAAGTACTACATGATGTCTGAATCGATAAATTTGATGCTAGTGAACCATATCTCACTGAAGCAGTTCTACTTATAGTAAAGATACTGATTATCTTAAAAAAAAATTGCAGTTTGTATATGCAAACATTCTTCATATCTATATGAATTTCGCAACCTTTATGATACAGTTCACCGTACCGTATTAAAATGCGTTTATTATGAGAAAAACAATTATACTTAGTATTACTAGTAGTGTTACAACAAATCTTCAAGCTAGACAGGTTTGCTTATCTATAGTTTTTTAGCCTCAACAACACAGTAAAACGGTTCGATATCAATCTTTTCTCCGAATTGAATACAGTCCACCATCTTTAATCCACATACTTCTAAGAATGATCTAACTGCTTCTTTTGGATCGCTAGACATATCTATTCCAAACTTCCAGGGTTCTCCCATTTTTCCGATCAAATTAGAGTTTCTTCTAACTATACTTGATATTTCACCTGATATGAATGCTTGGGAATAAAAGTCCTGAGCGACTACACTACCATCAGCACATAAATCAACCATATCACTAAGAGATTCTTTTGCAATATCTTCTTCTAGAAACAAAGAACCGCTTTCCCAAAGAAACAAAGTCTTTTTCGTTTTATCAAAACCGGCTTCCAATAATTTAACAGCCCATGATTCCCTTGAATAATCTACAGGTACAAAGGTGATCCAATCATGCTTTATCCCAGCTTTCTTCAATGTCTCAACTTTGATATCCAATGTTTTAGACTGGTCGAGTTCAAAGACTTTCATATTTTTATTTTTTGTGAAATTCAATGCAATTAAATCAAAGCCTGCACCAGGAAGGACAATCTGATCCATTTCATCAACGTACTTTTCCATAATCTTGTCAAATGCAAGCACTCTGGCCCCAGCGGTTGAACCTAGCGTCTCCTTACCAGGATTAGGAAGTCTTCCCATTTTGGTGGTAAAGCCGAAAAGTCTTTGGGAAATGATTAGTGCTCCCATGGTTGTCCACAAACCAAAATGTGATTCACACGGAAATTTCTTAACGAATTCAACAGACAGTTTATCTGGTCTAGTGCCAAAATAATGCATAATCCATCTGTATTGAAGTGCTTGACCTGCCGAAAAGGACACACCTTTCTTTTTACTGATTACCATTTCTTTGTATATACCATCAATCAGTCCAATAATTGCAAACGGTATAAAGATGATTTGAATTAGTATATAAAGAATTATCTTTATTAATTTCTGTATTGCGTGCGAAATACCAGAAACCTCTTCTTGGGATTTGTTTTTTGCCATAATATATCTCCATTAACTACACTTTCTTTGCAAAACCATCCAACTCATATGTGACCCTATTCGTACCTTAATGCTTCTATCGGATCCAATGATGCGGCTTTGTTCGCAGGGTACATGCCGAAAAAGATACCGACGGACGATGAAAATATGATGGCCAGAATCAAAGCATCAATACTGAGGGTCGCTGGAATCTCCATTAAATTGCCTGCTATATTGATGAATATAATACCCAGTGTTGTTCCAACGATGCCACCCAATAGGGAAATCATTAACGCTTCAATCAGGAACTGGAGCATAATATCCTTATGTTGTGCGCCCATAGCCTTCCTGATGCCGATTTCCTTAGTCCTTTCCGTAACGGAAACCAACATTATATTCATGACGCCAATACCGCCGACAAGTAAGGATATCGCCGCGATGGCGCTGACGAAAATCGTAAGGGTAGCCAGTGCCGTTGAGACCATTTCAATCTGGTCTTCCGCGCTGAAGGTGGCGTACTTGTTCTCACCCTCGTTCCCCTTATACCGTTCAATAAAATTCACAATTTTACTGTCGTATGCCGTCACATCAATTTTCTCATAAAAATTCACAACCAGGCCACCCAGTTCCCCCTGGAGATTAAATACCATATCCATGGTTGTATAAGGGACATAAGTGGTTGCACTGGTCTCGCCAAACAGGGATTCTTTCTTTTCGTACACGCCGACAATGTTATAGGCACTGGTTATTTTACCTGATGAAACGAGTATGCTCCTGCCGGTGGAATCTATATCACCGAACAATTCAGATGATAATTCGTTGTCGATGATCACATTTTTCTTATAGCCATCAACATCAAATTCATTGATGAATCTTCCATAAATGAGTTCCAGATTGTCTGATTCACCGCTATATTCATTAACGCCACTGAAGACAACGCCTGGTTCCTCAACATTTTCAATCAGCTTCACCATCATGGTTATCAACGGCGTCACCGAAATCACTTCATCCTCAAAGTTGTCCATGATAAGTACCATATCGTTGTAGTGCAGCCTGTCATCCGGCCTAATCTTCTCGGTACCGTCATAGTAGAGTGTGACCTTGTTGACACCCAGTGTTGAAAGAATGCCGGTTATCTCCGCCTCTGTAGCATTCCCCAGGGAGATGATGGTCACAACAGATGAAATACCTATAATGATGCCCAGCATGGTCAGGAAAGACCTGATCTTGTTAGACCAAATGGAAGATATCGCAATGAGGAAGATTTCAACAAGGATCATGATGCGACCACCTCGTCTCTAATCAGGCGACCATCTTTAAACGTCAATTTTCGTTTGGTGATGTCCGCCACATCTGATTCATGTGTCACGATGATGATTGTTCGACCATCTCTATTAAGGGCTTTGAAGATTTCCAATATTTCTTCCGTAGATTTGGAATCCAGATTACCGGTCGGTTCATCCGCTAGAATGATAGATGGATTATTGGCCAGTGCTCTCG
Organism: Clostridia bacterium; assembly: GCA_030625965.1. Classification (GTDB taxonomy): domain Bacteria; phylum Bacillota; class TC1; order TC1; family UBA5767; genus UBA5767. The sequence goes on along the minus strand of DAOUPV010000003.1, from coordinate 98,762 downwards.
CTATAGCCACACGCTGCTTTTCACCACCAGACAGTTCATTTGGCCTATGTTTTACACGATCGGCAAGACCTACTTTTTCCAGTACATCGAGGGCTCGCTTTTTCCTTTCATCAGCCGGAACACCTGCGTAAATCATCCCCAATTCCACATTTTTAAGTGCGCTCAACCGCGGAAGTAAATTATAGGACTGGAACACAAAGCCAATCTGCTTGTTGCGTACGATAGCAAGCTCCCGCCGTGTCATAGACTGAATTTCCACATCATCCAGTATATATTCACCGCTGGTCGGCCTATCCAGGCAACCAAGAATGTACATAAGGGTAGACTTACCGGATCCCGATGGACCCATGATCGAGATAAACTCTCCTTCATGAACTTCAAAATCAACGTCTTTAAGAGCTTCTACTGAAAGTTCACCTTTACCATATATTTTTGTGAGTTTTTTTGCCTTTAACATCAATATCACCTACTGAAGGTTATTTGCCACCATTGCCATTCTTGCCGCCACTGGGCCTACCGGGAGCCTCCTCCTGGAACGGACCTTCCGGCTGGTGGATCTCAATTTTGATCTCAGACATGACGAGGACAACATCCCCTTCTTCGAGATCATCGCTAATGACCTCAATCATCAAGTTACTCTCTATACCCGTTTCGACTTCGACATCGGTGATAGAGCCATCTTCATTCAGCTTGGACACGAAGTAATCGTCATTGATCCGTTTCAAGGCATCATAGGGGACAACCAATGCATTTTCACTACCGGATAACAGGATATCCAAAGTGCACGAGAAGCCCGGTTTCAAACCTTCATCGGGATTTGTAATATCCACAATTACCAGAACATAAACTTCACTGCCCTCTACTATGCCACTGGGATATATCATCGAAACAGCACCTTCATAGGTTTTTTTCCGGTCTCCTAATGTTGAAATGACAACCGTTTGTCCAATTTTCACTTTAACTATTTCGTACTCACTGATTTCAGCTTCCGCTTCTAGTTGGGACAGATCCATGATTTCCACAATTGGTTCCTCAGGGTTGACAGCCTGGTTGTCATCTACAAAGATATTCGTTACCACACCATTGAAAGGTGCTCTGATAGTCGCTTCCGATTTTTCCAGATCCAACTGCTCAACATTTTCCCTTTCAATTTCTATCTGATTCCGGATGAGTTCTATCTCTCCCTCAAAGTCGAAACTGGCGTAATTGCTTTGATTTAAGATGTAATCGTTATATGCTCTATCCATTGATAACTTCGATCCATCTAGTTCGTTTCGACTGATAGCCCCCGCTTCATACAGCTTCAAATTTTTCTCGTAAGTCACTTTATAATTTTCATAGGTTGCTTTTGCATTTACAAGAGCCGTGGCAAGACGGGTCTTGCCTTCCCTTTTGAGCTGGTCTATCTGTGCTTCCAGATCCTCAATGTGTTTTTCCCTGGTCAGGATCTGCAACTCGATATTGCCTGTGTCCAAAATTGCCAACACATCACCTTCGATGACCTCATCCCCTATTGCCACTTTTAAATCGATGGTTTCAGAATTGAAGCCTGCTTTCAATTGTTGACTGTATTTTGAAACTATTGTAGCAGAAGTGGACAGCTCTTCTTCAATCGCCATTCTTTTCAATATGTATTCCTGTGCATTCTCCAGTCCTGTGTCCGGTGGTTCTCCTTCCCGAAAGAAGCGAATGTAGCTTGTCATTGCCGCGACTGCAAGAAATATGACTAATCCAATCATCCATTTTTTGTTTTGTAACATAAAATCACCTCATGAATTCAATCGCTTACACGTGCATGTATCTCGTAGCAGTGTAATTCAAATCCCTCTCCTCCGCCGCCTTATGTTTTTACCCAATACACAAGCAAGAACACAGAAGATGGAGCCTTGCATTCGTTATTTTCTTTCACCCATTGAGTGAACCTGAATTTGGTAGAAACCTTGATGTTTTCAGGCTATAAAGGTGTTCTTTAATTTGTCTACTTAGAATCTAGGTATTTAGTATAGCTGAACCAGCTAATCACAACTGCCTCAGCCGGAGTCCTTCTTCTCTTCCGGTTCAATGCGTTCAGGTGCTTCCTCTTCAGCTAGAGCGATCACCCTGTTCAGGATCACCACTACTTCTGCTCTGGTAATCTCCCGCTCCGGATAGAACCTTCCGCCGGATCCGCTAATCAGCCCCATCTCTCTCAGCGCCAATACGTATCCCAGGTCATCAGCGGTCATCTCGTCCTGATCCAAGTAATACTCCCCAGCTTGGTCGTAGTCCATCTTCTCAATTTTAAGACTCTTCGCTAGCATAAGCGCAAAATGCAACCTGCTTATATTCTCTTTACCATAATTACGGCTCATAATGGCAATCTGTTCCGTGGTTTTTTCCTGCATCGCATCCAACGCCCACGTAGGAACGAGTTCCCAGTCGATTGACTGCCCGTCCGTTTCCTGGTACTCCAACGCATCAAAGCATCCCACCAGATGTCTGATCATGAGTACGCTCTGGGTGCCAGTGGTATGACTGTTAGGAGAAAAGGATCCATCCGGAAATCCATTGGCCAGACCCCAATAGTAGGCCAAACGAATCTGCTCCCTGCCCCAATGTCCTTCTATATCGTTGAAGCAGATCTGCTCCATGTCTCGCATGCTGTAGCGATCCTGCTTCTGCAATCTGGCTGCATCCGTTATGTTGAGCTTATCCCGAAGTTGTGTTCTAAGATATTCCTGAAGTTCTAGATCTACGGGCTCTACTGTCAGTTCCTCAGCATACACCATGGTGGCACCACTGAGAATCATGAAGATAATCATTGCAGCTACTAAAACTCTGCTTTTCATCACCTTAACCTCCCAACTCGAACTAGTTACACACACACCTTCCATATCTAATTCTTACACCCATTGCCCTGCAAGTCAAAAATAACCACCAAAAATAGACATACCCGCGCAATATTATAGTTCTCTTATTTTAAGTAAATCCTCCTGCACTCTAAAGGCCTTCTAGCGAACATCCAGCAACACGTTCCTATTTCTCGGTCCATCGAACTCACAGAGATAGATTCCCTGCCAAATACCCAGCTGGAGCTTACCATCCTGGACAGGTACCGTGCAGGATGAACCCATCAGGCTGGCCTTCAGATGGGCCGCCGAGTTGCCTTCCCCATGCCTAAATCCCTGCTCCCAGGGTACCAGCTTATCTAGGGCCATAAGCAGGTCCGTGCAGACATCCGGATCCGCATTTTCATTGATGGTGACGCCGCAGGTGGTGTGTGTCACATAGACCAGCATCTGCCCATCCTGGGTACCGCTCTCCTCCAAATATTCCTTCACCAAATCCGTGATATCCAACATCTCAGCACGTTGATTAGTCCTTACTTTTAGGGTTTTCATGCTCATACTACCTCCTAGGATTCCTCATTGTCTCTTCTATCTACATTTCCCACTAAAATCCATTTTCCTCCCAGATATGCAAAAAACCCCGCAACTGCGGGGTTTTTCTTAATCCTACTTACTTAGTCTGCTTTTCTGGAACCCGGTTTCACGATGGGAATACCATCTTTACACAAGGGACACTCGTCGGCGTCATAGCTGACCACGTTTACGGTAAGTGCGCTGACCTGTTTGTCCACGCCCAAATCCAGTGTTCCGCCAGAGCGGTCCACCAGTACGGCCGTACCCACTACGATACCACCTGCCGCGCGTACCAGCTCGATCACTTCGATGACCGAACCACCGGTAGTCGTTACATCCTCAGTCACCAACACTCTGGCACCTTCCGGAATAAAGAAGTTTCTTCTTAGGACCATCTTGTTGTCCACTCGCTCGGTGAAGAGACTGGGTGTACCCAACTGTCTGGCCATCTCATAGGACAAGGTCACGCCGCCCATGGCCGGGCCTACCACCAAATCCACGTCATCGTCTACGAATGACTCTGCCATGTGCTCACACAGTGCTTCGGTATATTCAGGGAACTTGAGCACTTGGGCGCACTGCATGTACTGATCGCTGTGACGTCCCGATGTGAGTCGGAAGTGACCATTCTGTAGTGCCTCGGATTCCTCAAAAATTTCAATTATCTCTTCTCTAGTTAACATATGCTTCCTCCATTTCCTTAACGATGCTTCTTGCCGCCTGTACCGGATCATCTGCCTTGGTGATGGGTCTTCCCACAACCAGGTAATGTGATCCAGCCGCGATGGCTTTCTTGGGTGTCATGATTCTTTTCTGGTCAGCCACATCGGCATCCGCAGGCCTGACACCTGGGGTCACACTGATGAAATCCACACCGCAGGCTTCACGGATCAGGGTCGCCTCCAGGGGTGAGCAGACCACGCCGTCCAGGCCGGCCTTCTTAGATAGCATGCCTAGCTTCTTGACCATCTGAGCCGGCTCTTCGGCATAGCCTATGGCTTTCATATCCTCATCCGAGAGGCTGGTCAGGATGGTCACCGCGATGACCAGAGGAGCAGTGATACCCAGACGCTCCGCTTCCTCGCGGGCAGCATCGGCCGCCTTCTTCATCATCTCTTCCCCACCGGATGCGTGCACATTGAAGATGTCCACACCCAGGCCGGTCAGTACCCTTGTTGCCTGAGCCACCGTATTGGGGATGTCATGCAACTTGAGATCCAGGAAAATCTTGCCGCCCAAATCCTTCACTCGGGTGACCACTTCCTTACCGAGTGAGTTATACACCTGCATGCCGATCTTGAACATGCCTACTTCGTCCTTTAGCAGACTGACGTAACGTTCCACTTCTTCCATGGTATCTACGTCTAGTGCTACAATGAGTTTCTCCTTAGCCATTTCTCCTCCTATCCATGCGCCTTGCCAACCAAGGCCTGCATGTTCCTAATGTTCTTGCGCTCCATATATTCTTCGATGCCCTTAATGACTTCTATACCCACTGCAGGATTCACCAGATTGGCGGTACCCAACTGGATGGCCGTAGCCCCGGCCAGCAGATACTCTATGGCGTCCTCGGCGTTCATGATGCCACCCAGACCCACGATGGGAATCTTTACCTTCTGATATACCTGGTAGACCATTCTCAGTCCCACAGGCTTCACAGCCGGGCCGGACAGTCCTCCAAAGGTGTTGGATAACGATGCTTTCATAGTCTCAATGTCTATACTCATACCCAGCAATGTGTTGATCAGGCTGATGCCGTCGGCGCCGCCTTCCTCCACCGCTTGGGCGATGGCCGTGATGTCCGTCACATTGGGTGAAAGTTTGACCAGTACCGGTTTGCCGGTGCGTTTCTTGACCTCTTCGGTCACAGATCTGGCATCCTCCGGAACCGTCCCGAAGGCCAGTCCTCCGGACTTGACGTTGGGGCACGAGATGTTCACCTCAAGGCCCGAGATACCGTCCACATCCAGCTTCTCAGCCAAGATTCCGTACTCCTCTACTGTGTTACCTGAAATGTTGGCAAAGAAATGGGTATCCACTTTGCGCACTTCCGGCAGGATCTCAGTCAGGAAATAGTCCGCACCTTGATTCTGCAGTCCGATGCAGTTCAGTAGCCCACCGGGTGTCTGCATCAGTCGTCCTGGCGGATTGCCTACCTTGTTATTTAAGGTGGTGCCCTTACCTACTATGGCACCCAGCTTGGATACGTCCATATAGGGCAGCAGCTCGATGCCCGAACCACAGGTACCGGAAGCGGTCATTACCGGATTCTTCAGGGTAAGACCCATCAGGTCGGTCGTCAGATCTACTCGCTTATCAGTCATCGAAAACCACCTCCTTGCTGGAAAATACAGGTCCTTCAACGCAGACCCGCTGGTAGGTTTCCTCGTGGTCCTCATTCAGGATCTTCTGGACGCAGCCCAGACAGACCCCTATACCGCAAGCCATATACTCCTCAACGGAGAGGCTGCAAGGGATATGTCTACTATTGCAGATCTTGGCCAAGGCCTTCAGCATGGGCTCCGGTCCGCAGGCATAGACATGGTCATAGTCCTCGATGGATACGGTGCCCTCAAGAGGCGTACAGGCATGTCCGTGGATACCGCAGGTGCCGTCCATGGTAGTCACCCAAAGTTTTTTGCTCCATTGGGCCAGTTGCTCCTGAGAGAACAAGTCCTCCTTGGTATTGAAACCTAGGATGGTATGTACTTCTATGTGGTCTCCATGCAGACCTTCTGCCAACGCATGCAAAGGCGCAATGCCGATGCCGCCGCCAACCAGTAGAACCTTCTTGTTCTCCGGTTGCCAGGAAAATCCGTGGCCCAGCGGTCCGATGAGGGACAGCTTATCCCCTGCACTTTTTTCTGATAGCTGTCTAGTTCCGGTACCCACCACAGCATAGATGATCTGCAGCCCGCCCGGAATAACCCTGGCGATGCTGATGGGCCGGTTAAGGAGCGGCGCACCGTCGTCGCTGCTCTTCACCTGGATGAACTGGCCTGGACTCGCCTCCTTGGCGATGTCCGGGCATTCGATTTCCATCCGGTATATCTGATGGTTAAGAGGATTATTCTTAGTGATAATCCCCTGAGTCGCATAAGGCATAGATATCTCCTTTAGAATGTGACGTTATCGTCGCGCATAGCCAGATCTCCACCGGCTATGGTCAGCATAACCTTCCCCTGCAATACTTTGCCCAGGAAGGGTGAATTCATAGATTTGGAATGGAAGTCCTCGCGTCGTACTTCCCACTTGCGCTCCGGATCGATGAGAACCAGATTGGTCGGCCCCACCATGGGATTGCCGGTTTCCTCCGGCAGCGAGAAACGCTCGTACGGTACTGTGGTCAGCATCTTGATGACCTTCTGGAGATCGATGACGCCCTTTGCGACCAGTTCAGTGTAGATGACTCCGAAGCAGGTCTCCAGACCGATCATGCCCTTGGGTGCTTTTTCCAGGCCATGACCCTTCTCATCCTGGCTATGGGGTGCATGGTCTGTAGCAAAAAGATCGATGGTCCCATCCTTGATGGCCTCGACGATTGCTACTCTGTCCTCTTCCCCTCTGAGTGGTGGGCTGACCTTGAAGTTGGCATCCATAGTGAGCAAACATTCATCCGTGAGTGCAAAATGATGCGGTGTAACCTCAGCGGTCACATCCACGCCTTGCGCTTTAGCGTTCCTGATCAGCTCGGCCGATGTCTTGGTGCTCACATGGGCAATATGGATCGGCAGGTCATATTCTTTGGCCAGCAGGATATCCCTGGCCGTCATGATGTCTTCAGCTGCTCTGGGAATCCCTGGCAGACCCAGCTGTTCGGATACCGGGCCTTTGTTGATGACCCCGTTCTTGGTAAGCGTAAGATCCTCACAGTGGTCGATGACTACAGCGCCCAGTCCCTTGGCGATCTGCATACCGGTCTTCATGGTATCCGAATCCATGACAGCCATGCCGTCATCAGAAAAGGCAACCACTCCGGCAGCTTTCAGCTCCGCCATGTCTGTCAGTTTCTCTCCCTTGAGTCCCTGGGTTATGGCACCCACCGGCAGAACATACACCGGACCGTCTTCACTTTTATCCAGCACGTAGCGGACCGTCTTGGCGGAGTCGGCCGCAGGCTTGGAGTTGGGCATGGGTGCGATGGCTGTAAAACCGCCATGTGCCGCCGCCCGCATTCCAGTCAGGATGGATTCCTTGTGTTCGAATCCCGGTTCCCTGAGATGGACATGCATGTCAATGAATCCCGGACAGAGCACCAGACCATCTCCATCGATGATCTCCACCTGGTCAGGGTTCAGGTTGTTGCCGACAACGGCTATCTCACCCTCGCGAATATATACATCCTTGATTTCATCCGTCTGTTCATATGGATTGATCCAGCGGACCTGTTTTATCAGTAGATTAACCAATGTTTTTCCTCTCCGTTATGATGACATGGCTGTTGGCCATGTCCTTCTCGATTCGCACTTCAACATTCTCTCTTTTAGCAGTCGGAACATTCTTGCCCACGAAATCCGCCCGGATGGGCAGCTCTCTGTGTCCCCGGTCCACCAGGACCGCCAGCTCTACTTTCCTGGGTCGTCCCAAAGCGTTCAGCGCATCCAGCGCCGCCCGTGCCGTACGGCCCGTGTTGAGCACATCATCGACCAGGATGACCACCTTGCCGTCCACCGGCTCTGTAATATCCAAAGTCGTGTTGACAATGTCCTTATCCACATCGTCCCGGTAAGCCTGGGTATCCAGATAGATCAAAGGGAGCTCCTTCCCTTCGATATCATTGATGTTCTTCCTGATAATCTCACCCAAGGCGTTGCCGCCGCTTTTGATGCAGGCGATGACCAGATCATCCAGTTCCTTGTTCTTTTCGATGATCTCATGGGTGATGCGTGTCAGAGTCTTTCGGATTTTCTCACCATCCATGACTACCGCTTTTTCTTGTAACATAGGCCCTCCAAAAAAAGAATCTGCCAAAGACAGATTCTCTCGTATCTCTCTTGCTGGCATCCCGTACCACATTAAAGAAAATTATTGTAAAATTATACTTCTTTTAAGCCCGAACCGTCAACTCCCCTAGAAAGTCATGGAGCGGGCGAATTCAGCGTTGAACTCCTTGTCCGTAGACAGTTCGATGTATTTGGCCTTGGATGAAATACTCACGGCTCTTTTTCTTTCTTCCGGTGAAAGCAGCGTGATGATGGCACCCAGCCCAGCACTGTTTCCCACAGCTACAATCTTATCCTGGTCCACCTTGGGGAACATACCGATGCCTAAAGCACTCTTGGTATCCACATAGCTTCCGAAGGCTCCTGCCAGATAGATGGCCTTCAGGTCTTCATGCGTAATCCCGGCACGGCTCATCAGTACATTCATACCGGCAAGCATGGCACCCTTAGCCAGTTGCAGCTCTCGAATGTCCTTCTGGGTCAGCCAGACTTCCTTCTCCGGTTCTTCCAGATTCTCGTATAATTTGATGGCCCGTTGTTCCTGGAAGGTACCCAACCAGCGTGACATGGGATGGCCCTCTTCATAAGCGGCCACACGACCAGTCTTCTGGATGAGTCCCGCCTCAAGCAATTTGGCTACACCGTCGATCAATCCAGAACCGCAGATGCCTACCGGCGTCGCATTCTCGATGGTCTTGAGCACGATCTCATTGTCTATGATATCCAAAGCTTCGATGGCTCCCACGTCAGCACGCATGCCCCACTCGATGGAAGCACCCTCGAACGCCGGTCCCGCCGCTGTTGCGCAGGTATAAACCTTACCCCCGACCGCCAGAGCCAACTCACCGTTGGTTCCTAGGTCCAAAGCCATGATTATCTTCTTGGTCTTGTCCAGCTTGTTGGCCAAGATGACCGAAATAGTGTCCGCGCCAATGTATCCGGCGATGTTGGGAAGCATATGGAGCATGGCCTCGCCATTCCACTTCATCCCTACGGAAGATGCCTTGATTGTCTCTATGGTCCTGTAGGTAGCCAGATAGGGCGCCAAGGCGATGTTTCTGGTTTCCAGCCCCAGGAACATATGCATCATGGTGGTGTTGCCGCAAACAGTGGCCTTGAAAATATTCTCAGCTTTGTGTCCGTTCATATTCAGTACTCTATCCGTCAGCTCTCTTACGCCATCCTGAACCGAGTCACGCAGCTCGATAAGGTTCTCATCGCTCTCACTGCCGTAGGATATCCTGGAAATCACGTCCGCACCATGTACCGACTGGGGATTGCTAGCGCTGGCGATGCCTTCCACCGTACCAGTTTCCAGATCCATCAGGTATAGTACCATAGTGGTGGTTCCGATATCAATGGCCGCGCCCAAAAGGGGAATATCTTCCGTGCTGATATCCAGCAACCGTTCACCTTCAATAATAGCGTAGCCCTGATAGGCATTGGTGCCGATATCCTTATATATCTTATGCATTACATCAAGGGAGACCTTGAGTGGTTGGCCCACCGCCTTCTCGATCCTATCGATGATCGACGATTCATGTTTCAAGGTGGCCTTGCTCAGCTTGAAAGAAACTTTCTTCAGCTGTTCCTGGGTCTTGAACACCTGGTTCTGAACCAGGGAAGACTTCTTGTCTACGAACTGGCTCTCATCCTTGATGCGGATACGTATATCCTCATCCAGGGAATACTTACAGGTGATGATCTCCTCGTATTTCTCTTGTCCACCCTGTTGGATCAGTAGGTCCACCTTGCACTTCTTACAGGTTCCCTTACCGCCGCAGGGGCTTTTTACCTTAATGCCGTTTTTCTTTAAAGTTTTCAGTAGGTTGCTGCCCTTCTTGGCAACAATGATCTGTCCGTTGTTTAAGATGGTTATTCTTGTCATGCTAATCCTCTTTTCTTCTCTTCCAAGATAATTCTTAGTTCTTCCTCATTGAACTTGTAGCGGGTATTGCAAAAACTGCATACCGCCTCAGCCCCATGATCCTTAAGTATCATTTCCTCAATGTCATCATTCTTCAGCGTTCCCAAAATGTCCCGATACTTATCCTTGCTGCAGATGCACTGGAAAACCACATCCAATTTCTCATTGATCTTGTATTCCATGTCCTTGTATAAGAGTTCCAGAACGTATTCCGGACCCTTACCCTCTTTGAACAAAGTGCTCAATGATGGCATGGCCAGAACGTTCTTCTCCAGTAGCTCAGCCATTTCCTCGCTGGCATCGGGCAGTAGCTGCACGATGAAGCCTCCTGCTCCCTGGACAGTCCCGTCCTTTTCTATATATACACCCAATCCGCAAGCGGTGGGAATCTGTTCGCTACTCATATAGTATTCGCTGATGTCTGAAGCAATCTCACCCGATGTCAGGGGTACGCTCCCAGTATACGGTTCCTTGAGTCCCAAGTCCCTGGTGATGAACAGGTTTCCAATACCCACTGCATTGGCGAAGGCGAACTTGCCGTACTGCTCGACCGGCATATTCACATGGGGATTCTGGACATAACCTCGAATCTTCAAATCCTTATCACCTACCGCGATGATGGTACCCAGCGGCCCGTCCCCCATCACTCTGAGGGTGATGCTATCATTTGGAGTTTTCAGGGTATGCCCCATCAATGCCGTTGCGCTCAGCACACGACCCAGGGCATCCGCGGAAGTGGGATACAGGTCATGGACCACACGTGCGTGCTCGACCATCTCGGTAGATTGAAGCACATAGGCTCTGGCCTGTCCTTCGGCCGTCGAACTAATCAGATAGTCCTTCATCTTCCTGCTCCTTTTCCTCCAAATACTTCCACTGATCTATGATTTCCTGAAAATAGTCAGGTAGTGGTGCTTCAAAACGCATCCACTCCCCGGTGCGGGGATGGTTAAAGGCCAGAACACCGGCGTGCAGCATCTGCTGACCTGTGTCCCCGAAAGGATTCTTACGCCTGGTGTAGCGTGAGTCTCCGACCAGAGGATGCTTGATGTAGCCCAAATGCACCCGGATCTGGTGCGTACGGCCTGTTTCAAGCTTAAGCTCCACCAAAGTGAATCCCGGATAGCGACGGATCACCCGGTAATGGGTAGTAGCCGCCTTGCCATTCTTATTGTTGACAGCCATGCGCTTTCTGTCTCGTGGATCGCGTCCGATGGGGGCCTCTATGCGGCCCGCATTCTCCTCCATCTGGTCATAGACTAGTGCGGTATAGAGTCGCTCCACGGTATGGCCCTTGAACTGTTCCGCCAGATTACGATGGGCTTCATCGTTCTTAGCTACAACCAGGATCCCGGTTGTGTCCTTGTCGATACGGTGTACAATGCCCGGCCGCATCTTTCCGTTGATACCAGACAGATCGTTGCAATGGAACAGCAATGCGTTGACCAACGTTCCCGTATAATTGCCGGGAGCTGGATGTACCGCCATGCCTTTACCCTTGCTGATTATGATTACGTCCGCATCCTCATACAAAATATCCAGAGGGATATCTTCCGCATCCACGGACAATTCCTCCGGTTCAGGTATGTCGATGCTGACGGTTACACCGCTCTTAAGCTTGTAGTTCTTCTTAACACTTTTACCATCTACCAGTATGTTTCCGGCTCCAATCAGTTCCACCACATACTGCCTGGAGAGCTCCGGAATCGCATCCGAAATAAAACGGTCTATACGCTGGGAATCACCTGTCTCATCTATTGTCAGTTCGGTCTTAGTACTATTCGTTAGTTTATCGCTCATCATTCACTTATCTCTTCCTTGTTTTTCTCCAAATACAGCAGTCTGGCCGCCAATGCTATCATGCCCAGCACGATGAAAATATCCGCAACATTGAATATGGCGAAGAACTTCACATCCAGGAAATCCCGTACAAATCCGAACACCACCCGATCGTATAGGTTTCCCAGAGCACCGGCCAGTGTCACCATGATGATATAATAGGTGAGCCGGTCCTGACGCATGCTGTAAGCCATGTACATCAGTCCAATGACCGCCAGTCCCGTAAAGATCTGGAAGAGCAGGAGCTTGCCCTGAAGCATGCTGAACGCTGCCCCGGTATTGTGGACATTGGTGATATGGAACAAGCCATTGATCACCGGAATGCTATGCTGAAGGGGAATCCACTGACTCACCACATATTTTGATGCTAAATCAAGGGCCAGCAGGCCCGCAATCAATAAGATACTTGTCATTTCTTCTCCATTCTATCGCCTATTGTATCATATATCTAGATATCACTCATACGGAAAAGGTTACAAAAAAAAATAAAAGCACTGAATGAATTCAGTGCTTTTGTAACTATTTTCTTAGGTTCAGCATCAGGCCTGTCTTCAACAGGCCAGCATTGGCCTCATCCACATCCAAATGCAACTCCGCAGCGTAGTTATCGCTCACTCTTACCAATACGTTTCCGTATACCATGGGGCGGGTCTCATCTTCTGTAATCAGGGTCACATGCTGCTTGTCCCCCACACCAAACTCTTGGGCTTCCGAGGTGTGCAAGTGCACATGTCTCGCGGCTACGATCACTCCCTGCTCTAGGGTCACTTCCCCTTCGGGTCCGATCAGCTTGATACCTGGTGTGCCGTCCAACTTGCCGGAATCCCGAACAACCGGGGCAATGCCCAGCTTGAACGAATCTGTAACAGAAATCTCTACCTGAGTGGCGGAACGGAACGGTCCCAACACACGCACTCTGCCGATGGATCCCTTGGGTCCTTCGATGGTTACAATTTCTTCACAGGCATATTGTCCTGGCTGACCTAAATCCTTGATGTTGTGCAGTTCCGATCCAGTGCCGAACAGTACGTCCATGTCCTCTTTTGATAAATGGAGGTGACGATTGCTCACGCCCAATTGTACTTTCATTTCCTTCATCTTTTACTCCCCTTCCATAATCACTTTTGAACAGCGAGGGCAGAGTGTCGGATGCTCAGGATTGGTACCCAATTCCTCAGAGTAGATCCAGCAACGTTCACATTTTTCACCCTTCGCTTGTTCTATCTTACACTTCAAATCTTTCATGTTCATAGCATCTAGCGCGTCTGCCGGAGCCTCGGCCAGATCCTTGATGCGTACCTGAGAAACGATAAACCAGGTGCACAGATCATCTTTGCAGGCTGTGACGAACTCTTTCAGCTCGCCGTCCACGTACAGGTTCACTTCTGCCTGTAATGCGTTACCGATCTTCTTCTCTTCCCTGGCCAGCTCAAGAGCCTTATTGACCTCTTCTTTTAATTCCAGCACCGTATCGAACTTGGCACGCAGCGCTTCATTGGTGTATTTGGAATCAACTTCGGGGAAGTCACAAAGCTGGATACTTACCGGCTCTCCGGCCTTCTTGGGTATGTAATTCCAGATTTCTTCCGTCGTATAGGCCAGAACCGGTGTCAGCAGGACGGTCAGGTTGTAGACGATTTCATGCAATACAGTCTGAACGGCTCTTCTGCCTTCAGAATCCTTGGTTGAAGCATAGGCCCGGTCCTTGATCACGTCCATGTACAGGGCGCTTAGATCCAAAACGCAGTAGTTGTGGATATGCTGCAGCACCATGTAGAAATCATAGGTTGCGTAGGCTTTTTCCACATTCTCGATCATCTGGTTCATTCTGAGCAGTGCATATTGGTCGATCTCCTGCAAAGCATCGTAATCCACCTTGTTCTGATCCGGGTCGTAATCATATAGGTTACCCAGTGCGAAACGCACGGTATTTCTGATTTTGCGGTACATCTCGGTCATCTGCTTGAAGATTTCATCCGATGCTGAAATATCCTTCTTGTAGTCCGCAGAAGCAGCCCACAGTCTCAGGATGTCTGCGCCCATACGCTTGATAACATCCTTGGGATCCACGCCGTTACCGATGGATTTGGACATCTTTCTGCCTTTGCCATCCACAACGTAACCATGGGTCAGAACTGCCTTGTAGGGCGCTTTGCCGTTGGTTGCAATGGATGTAGACAAGGAGGAGTTGAACCAACCGCGGTGCTGGTCACTGCCTTCCAGATAAAGGTCTGCCGGTCTCTGCAGTTCCTCACGGTTCATCAGGACCGCCTCGTGGCTGGATCCTGAATCGAACCAGACATCCATGATGTCCGTTTCCTTACGGAACGAGCTACTCTTACAGGACGGACAGGTCAGTCCTTCCGGCACAAGCTCCTCCGCTTCTTTATCGAACCAGATGTTGGATCCGTGCTGTTTGAACAGTTCCTCGATATGGTTTATCACTTTTTTGTCGATGATGGCCTCTCCGCAATCCTTGCAGAAGAAGATGGGGATGGGTACACCCCAGATCCGCTGTCTGGAAATACACCAGTCAGAACGGTCTGCCACCATGTTATAGATACGGTCCTTGCCCCAGGTGGGGATCCACTGCACATCGTTCTCGATGGCGTCCAAGGCTTCCTTACGGAATCCTTCGATGGAAGCAAACCACTGCTCAGTCGCCCGATACATCAGCGGTGTCTTGCAACGCCAGCAATGCGGATACTGGTGCTTGATGAAGGACAGCTTCAGAAGCGCGTTCTTCTCTTCCAGTTCCATGGTAACGGCCTTGTTGGCGTCTTCTGCCTTCATGCCGGCGAACTGTGCGCCTTCTTCAGTAAACACTCCCTTGTTGTCCAACGGTGAGATTACAGGCAGATTGTCATATTTGCGGCATACCTCGTAGTCCTCAAGACCGTGTCCCGGGGCGGTATGTACGCATCCGGTACCGGCTTCCAAGGTGACGTGATCTCCGTTGATGACCAGAGAGTCCCTTTGCATCAGGGGGTTCTCGGTAACCACGAATTCCAGGTCTTTACCCTTAAAGGTATCGACTACCGTATGTTCTCCCAGCTCGCAATCCTTGATGACCAGGTCTTTCAACTCTTTGGCCATTAGATATTTCTCGTCTCCGAACTGCAGAAGCTCATATTCATACTCCGGGTGCAAGGAGATCGCCACGTTGGCTGGCAAGGTCCAGGGCGTGGTAGTCCAGATGACTACGTAGGTGTTGTCTTCCGGCAACTTGCCTTGGCCGTCCTTGACCTTGAATTTTACATAGATAGATGGTGAACGATGGTCATGGTATTCTGTCTCTGCTTCAGCCAAAGCTGTCTCACACGAAGTACACCAGTAGACCGGTTTCAATCCCTTATAGATATAGCCTTTGTCTGCCATCTCGCCGAACACCTTGATCTGGGCAGCTTCATATTCCTTGGTCAGCGTCAGATAAGGATGGTCCCAATCGGCACGCACACCGAGGCGTTTGAAGGAATCGCGCTGGATGTCTACGAATTTCATAGCATACTTGGCACATTCATTCCGAAAGTTTACACTACCCACTTCATGACGGTTGATGCCCAATGTCTTGGTAACCTGCTGCGCGATGGGCAGACCGTGCGTATCCCAACCGGGAATGTACGGTGCGTCATAGCCGCTCATGGATTTGTATTTCACAATGATATCTTTCAGGATTTTGTTCAATGTGGTTCCCAGGTGAATGTCACCGTTGGCATACGGAGGGCCGTCATGCAGCACCCACTTCTCTTTGCCTTGGTTCTTCTCCTGTACCATTTTATAGATATTCTGCTGCTCCCACCAAGCCAGTGTTTCTGGCTCCCGCTTGGGCAGGTTGGCCCTCATGGGAAAGTCGGTTTTCGGCAAATTCATCGTTTTATCGTATTCCATCAGATTACCCCTTTCATGATCTGAAAATTATTCAAAAAAATAAACCCGTCCCAAAAGGACGAGTTCTACTCGCTGTACCACCCTAAGTGTGCATCGGCATAACGGCACCGTCCGGAAATTCTTACTGTTAGTTCAGAACTCAGCTCCAAAGTGATATTCCCTGTTTCTCTTGATCCGGCTTCCACCATTCCGGACTCGCTATTCAAGGGTTTGAATCAGGTACGTCTTTATCATCGCTTTTCTTTCATATTACCCAAAAATTATAACACATCGGCCTATATTGTCAAAGTGTTCTCTACCGATAATTATTCCTGCTCTTCGGCTTCCTCTTCCAGAATGTCCAGCAGTGTCCGAAGATCTGCCTTCATTTTGGTCTTATGGTTGGTCACTTTGCGTTTCAGCTGCGCATAGTAGGCTTCCATCTCGTCGATTTCCTTCTGTCCGTCCACGAGAATCTTTTCCACTTTCATCTCATTTTCCTTAATCAGAAGTTCGCTTTCCTTGACCGCATTCTCCCGGATTTCTCCGGCAGACTGCTGCGCCAGGATAAAGGTGTTCTTCAGGTCCTCTTCCAGGTTGCGGTAATTGTCGATCCGCTCGGCCTGCTCCGCTACATCCAGTTTTAATTCATCGATCTCACGCCACATGCCTTGGATGGAAATAGCCAGCTCTTCTAAATAGCCGTCTACTTCTTCTTTCTTGTAACCCAAAGGTCCTGTATGAAAACTGGCCTTCTGAATGTCTTCCGGTTTGATGTGATTCATTGTACTCCTCCAAAATCTATCGATATCTTCTCAGTATTACCTGGTATTTTCCTTTTTTACTTGTACCCGTCTGCTCCATGAAAGCAAGCCTGCCAAATCCTCTGCAGGAAATCATGCTTCCCGGTTTCAATTGGGCTCCCGGCTTATTCATAGTCTTCCAGTCAACTTTTACCGAATCGGCCCGTATCAACTGTTCCGCCTTGTTTCTCGGCATCTGGAATCCCTGTGACAGAACCAGATCCAACCGCAGACTGCTCAGGGTGCAGACCCGGTCTTGATAGTCGATCCAGGATGAATCCACCGCCTGAATCTGTTCCAGGCTGGCGTTTGCTCTGGCCACCTTGGTCAAGTTCATGTTCAGATAATCTTCCATCCTCTCATGGATGATGATTGCGGCACTGGTCTCGTCGATCACCACGATGTCTCCCATTGTCTCCCTTACGATACCCAATCCCATGATGGAACCCAGATAGTCCCGGTGCGACAATGGTTTGCTGCCTGTCTTCACAGATACCCGGTAGATGCGTATCGGGTATTCTGTCGGATCTTCCCTAAAATCCGGAAAGATGGCCAGCACCTTCCGTTCCGCTTCCTCGTATCCACCCCAAACGGACATCCGGATGTCCGGGATGCCTTGAATGATATCCTGGGCCAGAGATACATGCAGCGGTGAGAGGAAATCCGTAAATACGGTCTGTTTCCTGTCCACTACCATATCCGCCTGATCAAGGATGCGGGACAGTACCTGTCTGTCCTCGGCTTCTGTTATGTGACTTAATCGTCTGTCCATCATCTAGAGGACGCTTAGTACCAGGTTCTCCAGAAGCTGTATGAGCAGTATGGTAACCAGCGGTGCAAAGTCCACCATGCTGTTACCGTGCGGCAGAAACTTTCTGACCGGTGAGATGAAGGTCTCGGTCAGTTCTACCAGACTGCGGTATATCTGTTTGTCTCTTAAGCTGGGAATCCAACTCAAGATGGCTCGGATAATGATCATCCACGTTAAGGTACTGAATGCAAAACTCACAAATTCTCTTATCATTCTATTCTCCTAATTCCTTGGAGCGTTTGGCTGCAGAAGCGATCGCCTTGATCACCGCATTGCGCAGTCCCAATTCCTCCAGAGTTTCTACTCCCCGGATGGTGGTACCACCCGGTGAAGTCACCATATCTTTCAGTTCTCCAGGATGTTTTCCAGTCGCATCCACCATCATCGCACTGCCGATTACCGTATCCAATGCCAGTTTCCTAGCAACGTCACGTGGCAAGCCCTGATTGACTCCTGCATCGATCAATGCTTCGATGAATAGGTAGACATATGCAGGTCCGCTGCCCGACAGGGCTGTGACCGCATCAAAATATTTTTCCTCCATCCAGTAGGCATGGCCAATGGATGAGAAGATTTCTGTGGCCAGATTCTTGTCCGCCTCTTGGGCGGTATTGGTACAAAGAACACTGGCTCCTCTACCGATCAACGCTGGCGTATTAGGCATGACCCGGATGACCCGCGCCTCACCTGCCTGGGATTCCATGGCCTTAAGAGCGATACCCGCTGCGATAGAAATCAGCAGATGCTCTCCTGTAAAATGAGCCTTGTTATCCGCCAGCACCTTGCCCAGAACCTGGGGTTTCACGGCCAGCAGAAGAACAGACGCTTCTTTCGCCAATTCCTCGATCGAATGGGCCACCGTCACGCCATAGGACTCTTTAAGGGTGCTCAGCCTGTTTTCATCGATATCATATACATATACTTCCAGATCCGGCTTCTGTTCCGTTATGCCGGCAATGATGGATTCCGCCATCTTGCCGCCTCCGATAAAACCGATCCTTTGGTTAGTTGTCATAATCCTGGTAGTCTCCTTCTTCGTCGCTCAGTCCCGGGGCCTTAGGATCCTTGATCTTCTCGATTTCCGGCGGGAATTTATCCGGTGCATCCTGTTTCTTCTTCAGACTCTCCACACCCAGTGTATCCGGTGCGAAAAGTATTATGCCAGCACTGATCTTATGGACCGTACCGCCAAGTGCATAGATGTTACCCGACATGAAGTCAATGATCTTTCTGGCGTCCTCATACTCGACTTCTTCCAGATTGATGATGATAGCCCGTTTTTCTTTCAGCAGGTCCGCGGCTTCTCGCACCTGGTCGAAGTTGTCCGGTTCCACGATAAACAGCTTCATGGTATGGATCTTCTTGCGGCTGTTGCGGAAGAAATCCTCTGCTGGTGAATCCGGATCCACATCAGGATTGATTGCCTCAGTGGACACCCTCTTCTTCTGTTTGGGTTTGCCTTTACTTAGCACCTTGACGTCACCGTACACTGAATCTTGCATCTCATCGTTCTCCTCTACTTCTTGAATTTCCATTCCAAATGCAGAAGCGATTCCATCAATAATCTTAGCCATCGTAAGCCTCCTCTATTTCGTATAGTCCCTTTTTCCGAGAATTGCATTGCCCACGCGCACATGCGTCGCGCCTTCTTCGATAGCGATGGTATAATCGTTGCTCATCCCCATCGACAGGACGTCCAATTCTCTCCCCATCCCGTTCAATTCGTCAAATAAGGTTTTTAATCCTTTAAAAACCGAACGCGTTTTTTCATTATCGTCATAATTCGGGGCCATGGTCATCAGTCCGCGTACCCTGATGCCTTCCAAAGCCTCGATTTCCGTCAGAAAATCGTTCACATCCTCTGGTTTCAGTCCGTGTTTGCTTTCCTCGCCGGATATATTCACTTCCACCAATACAGGCATCACCTTTTCCAGTTTGATAGCTCTTTTGGAAATCTCCTTGGCCAGCGATCCGCTCTCCACAGAGTGGATCATGCCCACTTTGTCGATCACATACTTGACCTTGTTCTTCTGCAGGTTTCCGATGAAATGCCAATTGGCTTCCCGATCCAGTTCCGGATACTTATCCCGGACTTCCTGGGCCTTGTTCTCTCCCAGGTCCATGATACCCAGGTCGATCATCTCCCGCATAGGTTCCACTGGATGGGTCTTGGTCACCCCGATCAAGGTGATTTCCGACACATCGCGACCGGCTCGCTCTGCGGCCTGCCTTATCTTCTCCTGCACTTCCTGCAGGTTCTTTTCAATACTCATCTACTTCTCCAACTCCAACATTATGACTCCGGCCATCCTACCGGTCCGGCCTTTGTCTCTCCTATGTGAATAAAACAGCGTTTCCTCCTCATATGTACAATGGGAAGAAACACACAAATTCTCCTTAACTACGCCGAAGCTCGCTAGAGCATCCGCAAGACAGTTCCTCAAATCAATATAATGCAATCCTGAACGTTCCGCAATATGTTTTCCATATCCTGCCCGTTCAAATTGGTTTTTCACCTCTTCGTCGACGCCATATCGTGTCTGACCGATGCAGGGACCGACATATACTCTCATATCGCCTCGCCAGGCACCAAGAATCTCTTCCATGCGTTCTATGGTCTTCTCCGCGTTGTGGGCTACCAGACCCCTCCAACCGGCATGTACGATGCCGATGCACCTGCTTACGGGATCATGGAGGAATACCGGAACACAGTCGGCGAACACTGCCATCAGAGGTATGCCCGGCCGGTCGGTGTATAATCCGTCAACTCCCGGTATGGTCTCCCCGAAGGAATGTGCCCCTCTACCACAATGCTCTTCCGTGACATAGGCCGATTCACTACCGTGGACCTGCTCCCCCCAGATACTCCTGTCGAAAGGGAATCCCATGGCTTCGGCCCAACCGGCACGGTTCGCAAGAACCGTATCCGGATCGTCGTTCACATGGAGTCCCAGGTTCAAGGTCCGGAACGGTTCCTGGCTGCTTCCACCCAAACGGGTGGAAAAGCCATGCAACAGTCCTGGTTGCAACAATGGCTCAGCTTGAATCCAAGCAAAGCCATTTTCTTCACACGTTATTTCCTGTATCATTTTTCATTTTTTCTTTTCTCAACCAGACTTTCCAATTCCTTCATGAATGTCTCTACATCTTTGAATTCCCGGTACACAGAGGCAAAGCGAACATAAGCTACCGGATCGATATCCTTAAGCTTCTCCATGACCTTTTCACCAATCTTGATGCTGCTAATTTCCCGTTCCGGAGCATTCATGAACTCCCGTTCGATCTCCAGAGCAGCCTTTTCCAATGTTTCGAGCGAAATCTGCCGTTTTTCACAGGCCTTCAGCAAGCCGGTCAACAGCTTGTTGCGGTTGAAAATATCCCTGGTTCCATCCTTCTTAACTACGACCAAAGGTACATTCTCGACCCGTTCGTAGGTAGTGAAACGACGTGAGCATTTCAGGCATTCTCGCCTTCTGCGTATAGCTTGGTTATCTTCGACCGGTCGGGAATCCAGTACTTTGGAATCCTCGTAGCCACAATAGATACATTTCATGATAAGCTCCCATGTTTACAGATTTGCCAGAAAATCTGGAATGTCTATGCTCCGTTCACCGAAAGGATTCTCCGGTGATTTCTTGGAAAATCTTAGATGTTCTTCATCGGTGCTGCGTTCAACCGGTACAACCGGTTCTGTCTTCTCTACAACTGGTGCTACCGGTACCTTGATGGGATGAGCCTCAGCATTGAATCCAGTCGCAATGACCGTTACCTTGATCTCCTCATTCATGTCCTGGTTCACCTGGGCTCCGAAAATGATGTTGGCATCCTCATCCGTAGCTTCCGTAACCAAGTCAGCAATCTGGCTCACCTCGAAGATGGTCATATCCTCACCACCGGTTATGTTCAACAACACGCCTTTGGCTCCTTCGATGCTGGTTTCCAATAACTTACTGGAAATGGCCGTCTTGGCTGCGGTTTCAGCCCGATTCTCACCACGGGCCACACCGATACCCATCAGGGCCGACCCACGTTCGTTCATGATGGTGCGCACATCCGCAAAGTCCAGGTTGATCATGGCCGGAACCACAATCAGGTCGGAGATGCCCTGCACACCTTGGCGCAGTACGTCATCCGCCATACTGAATGCCGCGGTCATGGGTGTATTCTTATCGGCGATTTCCAGTAGGCGGTCATTCTTGATGGTAATCAAGGTGTCGACCTCTTCATGGAAATGCGTAATACCCTGTTCGGCAAAACGTCCTCTTCTGTTGCCCTCGAAACGGAACGGTTTAGTAGCCACGCCGACAGTCAGCGCGCCCAAGTCCCTACTGATCTTTGCCACGACTGGTGCAGCACCGGTTCCGGTACCTCCACCCATACCGCAGGTGATGAAGACCATGTCGGCCCCCTGCAGTGCTTTCGTGATCTCGTCGCTACTTTCCTCTGCCGCTGCAAGTCCCACCTGGGGATTGGCGCCGGCGCCAAGGCCACGTGTCAGTTTCTGTCCGATTTGTATTTTCTTCGACGCCCTAGACATTTGCAATGCCTGCGCATCGGTATTGATCGCAATGAATTCCACCCCTTGCAGACCGGCCTCAATCATTCGATTGATAGCGTTGGATCCGCCGCCGCCGACTCCGACGACCTTTATTGTTGCATATTGTTCAAAACTTACATCTTCGAATTCCAGCATGATATGCTCCTTTTCTATTTATCTCTTATTCCTTCGATAATTACGACTCTTATCATTGATATGTTTTGGAAAATACGGACACCAAATGCCACGATGGCCGCCATATATAGCTCAACCCCCAGCTTGTCACCCATATAGGCGATTGACGCCGCCACGAGCCCGTTGATCAGAAAGCCCGACAAAAATATCTTGTAGTCGAACCGTGACTGCAGTCCCGCTTTCGCTCCACCCACTACTGTGTCCAGTGCAGCCAGTGCGGCCAACGCCACATATTTGCTTAACGAGGCCGGAATCTCCAAAGGGAAGCGTGTCCCGATGAGGATACCTGCCAACAATCCCAGCAAGGGGATAAAGATCTTTTTCATGAATTACCTCTATTCATATTTGACGACAGGTTTTTTCGGATCCGACAGATCGAAATACTGGATTTCTGGATAGCGTGCCATCAGTTCGTCATCGTGGATCAGACCGTTCAAGAGTCCCAGCTTGTTATCCAGCTGTTCATCCTGTCCTAGTGAAATCCTCAGTCCGTCTTGCAGATAGATGTTCCAGGTGTTCATCAAGGGCTCGATCTCATAGACCAGATCCTGGTACTCCTCAGGGACCATCTGCCAAAAGCCCAGCACTTCCTGTATCTCTTTTTCCACAATCTTCTGTCCCAGATATACCGGTTCATCCAACGAGGAACCCGCATAGTATGGTAGATGCTCTTCCGGCAAGGTCCGTATGACTTCCATGACCACACCGTCCGAATCCAGAATCACGAACCGGCCATTGTTCTCCATGAGAAGAGACGGTTTCCGTTCCCAGACGCGGATTTTGACGATGTCCGGTACGACTCGCACCACCAGGGCATCCCGGATCAGCACATGACTCTTCAACTGCTCCTCTATGCTCCCGGCGGGTACCTTCCACAACGCATCACCTTGCTCGATGCCACTCAGAATGAGAAGGTCCTCCTGGTCCACAAGTTGTGCCCCTTCCAAGCGTACTTCATTGACTTGGAAAACGTTGGCAGCATAGCGGTTGAAGACCAGCCATATCACCAATATGGTCACCGGAATCAGAAAGGCAAGCCAGACATTTTTCTTCCTTTTACGCTTACCCATCCAAACCTCCTCTTAGTATATCAGATATCATCGACCCTTCCAATCATCATAGTCGATAAGACGCACTTCTGTTTCTAAAGTAATTCCGAATTTTTCTTGCACCCGATTCTGGCAGATCCTGATCAGTTCCCGGATGTCTTTGGCCCGGGCCCCTCCCAGATTCATGATGAAGTTTGCGTGGATAGGAGAGATCTGAGCCCCACCCAATCGGTAGCCCTTCAAACCGCATTCTTCAATCAAACGGCCGGCACTCTGTCCATTCGGATTCTTGAAGGTACTGCCGGCACTGTGCCCAGTAGGTTGCGACTTGCGCAACGCTTTGGCCTCTCTCATACGCTCAGCGATCGGCTCTTTACCATCCCTCGTCAGCTTGAGACGGGCATTCAGGATTATAGTCGGAACCGCATCCTCCATGAACCGGGTATGCCGGTAGGTTGCCTCTGCCTCATCTGCACTCAGGGTCAGAACCCGGCCTTCTCTGGCCACCCTGACTTGCTCTACCAAATCCCAGATGCATTTCCCTTTCACCCCGGCATTCATGAAGATGGCGCCGCCCAGCGTGCCTGGAATGCAGGATAGTTCCTCTAAACCGCTAAGGCCCTCTTCCATCGCCCGGTGGGCCAGCAGCCCCAAAGTTATCCCGGTTTGTGCTTCTATGATATCACCAGCCACCGCTACCCTAGACACAGTCTTCCCAATATAGAGCAGCGGTCTTTTCAGTAATTCATCCGAAAAGAGTATGTTCGATCCGTTGCCTAGAAAGACCCAGTCCTCCTGGACCTGACTGCTAAAGTCGATCAATTCCTCTTCATTCTCCGGTTCCAGGAAAATCGCACTCCTACCGCCGACATGCCAGCTGTTGCGTGATGCCAGCTCCGCGATACCAGGTCTTAATCCGGTCTCCTGTCTGAACTCTAAATTGGCCAATATGGCCTCTGCCATATCCGTGATGTTGCCAGCACCGATGGTCAGTATCAGGTCACCCGGTTCTGCTTCCTTGACGGCCGCCATGGCCATCTCGTTGATATCTCCGATATAGCGTACATTCGGTGAGCCAGCTCGTTCCACCAGTCTGCTGCTGTGGATTCCATCGATCGGATCCTCACCCGCCGAATAGATATCGCAGACATAGGCTGTATCACAGAGTATCAGCACATCTGCAAATTCCTGCATCAACTGCTTGGTCCTAGTATAGCGATGTGGCTGGAATAATCCAATTATGCGTCTGTAACCGCTCTCCCTAGCCCCTTCCAGAAGGGACCGGATCTCCGATGGATGATGGGCATAGTCGTCGACTACTGTGATGCCGCCGACTTCCCCCTTCAGCTGGAATCGTCTTCCGACACCCTGGTAGTTCCAGAAATATTCCCGGATTTCCTCCGCTGTGAGCCCTAGGTATCTGGCACAGGCGAAGGTGCATAACGCGTTCAACACATTGTGGCGACCCGGCATATGGATCGACAAGGTGGCTTCGACCTGCCCTTCATGCAGTACATCGAATACTTGCCTGCCATTCTCGTAATGCACGTTGCCAGCCATATAGTCGGCCGGTTCATTCAGGGCGAAGGTAATCTCTCCCTTAAGTCCCTGAGCCAGTTTTCTTACCCGAGGACAGTCGATACCCAACACCACTGCGCCATTCTCGTCTGTAGCCATGAGAAAACGCAGGAAAGCCCGCTCCATGTTCTCCATGCTGCCGTAATGTTCCAGATGGTCATCCTCGATGTTGGTCACGACAGCCACGTGGGAACGAAGGTTCAGGAAGGATCCATCGGACTCGTCCGCCTCCGCCACCATATATTCGTCCCTGCCATAAGTGCCATTGCCCTGCATGCGCTCCATGTAACCCCCTACCACACAGGTGGGATCCATCTGCGACTGCAATAGCAACGAGCTCAGCATGGAACTGGTGGTGGTCTTACCGTGGGAGCCGGCGATGTTCACCGACTTCTTTTCCCTGGTCAGCATTTCCAGCGCCTGGGAACGGTGCAGTACCGGTATACCCAGCTCTATCGCTCGCTGGTATTCCGGATTGCTCTCCCGGATGGCGGTGGATACGACCACATAATCGATATCCGTTTCGATATGCTCCGCATCATGACCGATATGAATAGAAGCCCCCTGCTTTCGCAAGCGCTCCACTACCGGGGAATCCATCATATCCGATCCACGGACGATATCTTGTTTTTCTAAATATATTTTGGCTAGCGCGGCCA
This sequence comes from Clostridia bacterium, assembly GCA_030625965.1. Taxonomy (GTDB): domain Bacteria; phylum Bacillota; class TC1; order TC1; family UBA5767; genus UBA5767. The sequence goes on along the minus strand of DAOUPV010000003.1, from coordinate 73,153 downwards.
TGCCGCAACCACCAATTCCGATATAAAACCAGGTCTTCATAGCTACTCCTGTTATAGATATGGCTTCAGGACCTCCAGGATCCTGTCTACGGCATTCCCCTTGGCATAGGCCATGGAGGATACGGACATCCGCTCGATGGTCTCACGGTCAAAGGAGCGAACTGTGCTGAGCAACTGCTTCACGTCAAGATTTTTTTCCTCCAGCACCAGCGCCGCACCGGCTAGAGATTCCGCTTCCGCATTGAATCGCTGGTGGTCTGAGGCTGCATGAGGAAACGGGATGAGAATGCCGGTCAATCCCACGGCATTCATCTCGGCCAGAAATGAAGCTCCAGCCCTGGATATCACCAGATCAGCCCCACGCATCAGTTTCGGCATATCATCACTGAAAGAAATAAGTGAAATCGAGTCCGGCACCTGGCCCGTGAAACGCTCCCGCACTTGTTCTGTGACCGATTCGAAATTCCTCTCACCCGTCAGGACGATCAGGCGGTAACCCTCCTTGATCAGTTCATCCGAGGCTTCGATGACCACATCGTTGATGGCTTTGGCACCCTGACTACCACCAGAAACCAGAATGGTGATCTTGTCTGTATCTTCCCTATCAAAGCTCTGAACTTCCTCGCTGAAGGCAGCCCGTACGGGCAGGCCTGTGTGCACGATCCCACGCTTCTTCCAGAAGTGAGGTTTGCTCTCCATAAAGGTTACGCAGATATTCCTGGAAAACAGGCTGCCCAGCCTGTTGACCAAACCTGGGAAGGCATTCTGCTCATGCAGCACCACCGGTATGCCCAACGTCCATCCGGCTACGATCACCGGCAGACTCACATAACCGCCGGTGGCGAAGATCAACTTGGGACGTTCCTGTTTCAGAATGGCCCTGGCCTCTCTAATGCCGATTGCCGACTGACGTAGTGCCGCCAGCTGTTTCCTCATACTCATTTTCATCACACCGGCAGCGGCTACAGGTAGAAAGCGATAGCCCAGATTGCTGACTATCCTCTCCTCCATGCCTCCCTTGCTGCCCAGATAGCATATCTCCCAGCCGCCCAACTTTTCAATGGCGGCCGCTATAGAAACAGCCGGATAGATGTGTCCGCCGGTTCCTCCCCCGGTGACCACGATGCGTCTTTGCTGCATATCAGATCTCCTCTGTATATCTAGATACGTTAAGTATCAGTCCGGATGCCGCCAAGGTAATCAACAAGGACGTACCTCCGTAACTGATGAATGGCAATGTGATGCCCGTCGTGGGTATCAGATTGGTTACAACCGCGATGTTGACAAAGCCCTGCATGGCGATCAGGTAGGTAAGCCCCATGGCCAGATAGCGCATGTAAAGACTCGGCGCTTTCTTAGCAATCATGAAACCACGGTAGGTGAACACTAGAAACATGATGACGACCAGGCTAGCCCCGATCAGGCCCGTTTCCTCCGCAAGTATGGTGAAGATGAAGTCCGTATGCTTCTGGGGCACCCAATAGATCTGCCGGCTATTGCCCAAACCCAGTCCGCGTATGCCTCCGGAACCGATGGCATACAGTCCTTGGATGATCTGGTATCCACCATCCAGCGGATCAAGCATGGGATCCTTGTAGATTTCCCAACGACGCATCTGGTAACTGCTCTGAGATACAGAGAAGATTCCTGCCGCCAGGCCGCCTATACCGATCAGACTCCACTGGAACAGATTAGCACCTGCAACAAAGAGCATGAAGAAACCGGTGGTGGCGATCATGAAGGTCGTCCCCAGATCCGGCTCCATGAGCACCAGAATCGAGATTCCTCCGATGAGAAATACCGCGATCAGGAAGTTGGGCCAGAATTTCTTGATCCTCTCCTTCCAACTGCTGAATAAGCCCGCCAGTAGGAAAACCACAGCCAGCTTGGCTAACTCGGACGGCTGGAACCGGACCGGACCCAGATACATCCATCTGGCCGCTCCATACTGTTCCGCACCGACACCAACGAATAGTACGGCAACTAAAGTTGCCAGAACGAACACGGTAAAGATCGGTGTCAGTCGCTTGACCACGGTCAACGGTATATATATGCTTGCAAAGAATACGGCGATCCCCAGCACAGCCCATTTCATCTGCTGGCTGAAGTAGTAGAAGATCTCACCTTCATCACCCAGACTGCCGCCCCCCAGAGAACTGGCTGAAAAGACCATCAGCAGTCCAAAGATAAGCAGCACCAAGATCGAAAGGATCATCAGGTAATCCGGATTCTTTTTACTGAACTTTTCCTTTTTCGAATTCATGTATGATCTCCTTGAACACCTCACCCCGATGTTCGAAATTGCGGAAAAAATCAAAGCTGGGACATGCCGGTGACAACAGTACGATTTCGCCCTCTTCGGCATTTTCTCTGGCTAGATCTACGGCCTCGCGCATGGTGCCCGCCAAACGGTAATCGGACACGCCGGCACCCTCGAGTGCTGCCGCGATCTCATCCTTGGTCTGGCCGAACAGGATCGGATCCGCGCCCTTACTTGCGATGGTCCGTGCCAAAAGGGAATAGTCCGCTTTCTTAGGGCTTCCACCCAGCAAAATATGTATTCTTGCTTCGTAGCTGTTCAGGGCCATGATGGTTGAATCCGAATTGGTCGCTTTAGAGTCGTTCACATAAAGTACTCCATCCAGCTCACAAACCACTTCCTGCCTATGCTCAACGCCACCAAAGCTCCGGATACCGTCCGCAATCTCCTGCGTCTCCATACCAAGTGCATGGCATACACAGATGGCGCAAAGTGCATTTTCCACATTATGTCTGCCCGGAAGTTTGATGTCTTCCCTAGGCATCACAACGCTAATGCTGTCGCCACGCTTGAAATATAGTCTATCCTCCGACAGATAGGCTCCTTCCACTTGGGCCTTCGTGCTGAAAAATAGCACTGTACCCTTGGTTTCCGTCGCCATCCCCCGCAGGGTATCGTCATCATAATTCAGGACCGTGTGGTCCTCGTCAGTCTGGTTCATGAACACGCGCTTCTTAAGAGAGATGTACTCAGACATGGTCTTATGACGCGCCAGATGGTCTTCCGTGATATTGGTTATGGCCGCCACCGCCGGATGGAACAATTTGACCGTTTCCAGTTGGTAGCTGGAAACCTCAAACACGCCGGTCATGTCTCCAGTCGATTCCTCAACCAGGGAGGACAACGGTTCGCCGATGTTACCCGCCAGCAAGGTGCTTCGTCCCGCCGTACGGAGGATATGATGCACCAGACTTGTCGTGGTTGATTTTCCATTCGTCCCGGTCACTGCGACATAAGGTCCCGGGAAATAGCGCGCAGACAACTCCATTTCACCAACCAACTCAATCCCGAGTGACTTTATCTTCTTTACGAAAGGCCGGTCCAACGGGATTCCCGGGGAAATGACACAGTAGGCATAGTCTTTGCCCGCAAAATCAAACGGGGCATCCGAGAAAACAAGACGCAAATTCTTCCGTTCCAAGTTAAGAATCGCCTGGTCGGCTTCATCTCTGGCCTTCTCATCATATAGATCTACGACTGCTCCTTTGTGCTCTAGCAGGCTGGCTACCGCCACCCCGCTTTTGCCCATCCCAAGCACCAATATGTTTAGTTCCTTCATAATTCCAACCAACTCCTATTTATCGATCTGTTACAGGAAAATCAAGATACCCAAGAGGCAGAATGCAAGCGATATCAAGGAGAATATGCTTACGATCTTCCTCTCTGTCCAACCCTTCAATTCAAAGTGATGGTGAATGGGGCTCATCAGGAAGAGTCGCTTTCCTCCGCTATACTTGAAGTAAGAAACCTGAAGAATGACCGACAGGGTCTCCAGCACGAACAATCCGCATATAATGATTAGCATCAGTTCCAATCCCAGCTGGATGGCCATTATGCCGATCAGACCGCCCAGCGCCAACGATCCGGTATCGCCCATGAAGACCTTTGCCGGATGCCGGTTGTAGAACAGAAACCCTAGAAGGGCGCCGATAGCAATGATGCTTACACCCACCACCTGCAATTGCCCGAAACTGCTGGCCATCAGGGCCATCGTCAGGAATACGGGAAGACTGCTGGTTGCTGCCAGTCCATCCAATCCATCCGTCAGGTTGAGTGCGTTGGGGACGGCCAACAGGACCAGTACGTCGATGGGTAATTTGATCCAGAAAGAATCCACTACCCAAGTCCGGCTGAACAGATAGACATAGTCCGATGACTGACCTGCCAGTGCCAATGAAACCAGCACCGCCAGAATCATCTGTCCCGTGAATTTCTGTGCTGGGGTCAACCCCTCGTTTTCTTTCTTGCGGATCTTCAGATAATCATCAGCAAAGCCCAAGGCTGCAAAACCCAGGAATCCCATCATGGGGATCAGCTGTTGCCAGCAGATGCCCAGCGTCACCAGTACGATGGGCAGAATGAAGATGAAGCCGCCCATAGTCGGGGTTCCAGCCTTCTTCAAATGGGCCTGGGGCCCATCCTGGCGAATCTCCTGTCCGAATTTCAAACGGGTAAGAAACGGTATAAGTACTTTTCCTGCTGCCAAAGCCAAAAACAAGGTTATGGCAGCGGCGATCAGACAACTTGTCAGCTCTAGGTTATTCATGATCATCCTCATCCAGAATTCTTTCTATCACTTCTTCCAGCTTCATGGCTCTCGAACCTTTCACCAGTATGGTATCTCCTTCTTCAATGTGCTCTCCCAGATACGAAGCTGCAGTCGGATTGTCCTCGAAATGCACCGCCATGCCAGCTTGCCTGCTGTTGGCGCCACCCACAATATCCTTGGCTAGCGGTCCTACACCGATCAGCAGGGCTACGCCCTGGTCGGCCGCCAATTCTCCGATTTTTCTGTGTGCTTCCTGTTCGATTTCTCCCAGCTCCAGCATATCTCCAAGCACGGCCACCGTGCGGCCTTCATGTTTCTCTAGGATGCTCAATGAGGCTTTCATCGAGTCGGGATTGGCATTATAGCAATCGTTTATGATTAGGCTGCCCTTGATACCTTTCTGGTATTTGAGGCGTTTATCACTAAGAACAAGGTTTTCGATCCCAAGCACGCATGTTGCCAGGTCCATGCCCAGACTCAAACCGACCAGCATGGCACTCAACGCGTCCAGCACATTGTGTTCACCCAAAAGCGGCAAACGGCAGCTCACGCTTTGATCCATATAGTAGACCTGGAAGACCGTATCCGTCCCCTGCTGCACTAGATTCTCCGCATGGATGGTATCTTCTTTCGAGAATCCATAGGTCAGCGCTTTGGCCTTGCATTTTTCTTTCGCCCTCGGGGTCCATCTGTCCTGTGCGTTCAGAATGCACAGACCGTCCTCAGGTATGGCCTCCAGCAATTCAGTCTTGGCCTGAAATATATTGTCTTCGGTCTTCAGCAATTCCAGGTGGGTTACACCTATGTTGGTGATGATTCCGATACCCGGTTTCGCAATCTCGCATAGAGACCTGATCTGACCCAAACCCCTCATGCCCATTTCGAGCACCAGCACCTGATGCTCCGGAGTAAGATCCAGCACCGTAAGAGGCAGGCCGATCTCATTGTTGAAGCTTCCTGGATTGGCCTGGACTTCAAAGGCCTGGGCCAGCACATCCCGTACCATATCCTTGGTCGTGGTCTTGCCGCTTGATCCGGTCACAGCGACTACTGGTATTTCAAATTTATCCCGATACCAGGCTGCCAATTTCTGCATGGCTTCAATCACATCCGGAACCTCAATCAGCTGTCCATCATAGCCGGATAGCTCTTCTAGGTAAGGATGTCCCTTTTCCACGACGGCGGCCGCAGCCCCCATCTTGAAAACATCCTGCAGGTATATGTGTCCGTCAGTCCGTTCTCCTCTGATAGCAAAAAAGAGGGCTTGTGGTCTAACAGCCCTACTGTCTGTGACAACCGCATTGACGTTGTCATCCCCATATGCTTCGATATTTTCCTGCTCCAGCACCTGTGCGATTTCTCGCACGGTGCCTATGATCCGTTCTCTATTCATCTCTCTCCTTGATGGCTTCCCTGGCAACCAGCAGATCGCTGAAGGGATATTTTTTAGCACCTATGATCTGGTAGTCCTCATGCCCTTTTCCGGCGATGAGTACTAGGTCACCTTTCTTGGCCATGGCGATGCCCTTCTGGATGGCCTTTCTGCGGTCAGTGATGCTTTCATACTTGTTCTTGTCTTCTACTGCTCCTGCTAGGACATCCTTTATGATTGCTGAAGGATCTTCCGTCCTGGGATTGTCTGAGGTGATGATGGAATAGTCGCTCTCCTCGGTGCCGATCTGCCCCATGATGGGCCTCTTGCTCCGGTCGCGGTCTCCACCACATCCAAATATGGTAATCACCCGGTTCACCGCCACTTGCCTTGCGGTCCGGATGGCATTCTGCAGACTGTCAGGTGTGTGGGCATAGTCCACCACCACGGCGAAATCCTGCCCTTCCTGGACGGGTTCAAACCGGCCGGGAACCTTGGTCTCCGCCAACGCATTCCTAATTATATCAGTTTCGATGCCCTCTTCAAGAGCTATCGCCACAGCGGCTAGACAATTATATACCGTAAACTCTCCGGTCATCCTCAGATGCATCTCCAAGGTGCCACCTGGATGTGTCATTTCAAAGTAGATACCGTTCAACCCGACCCTAATGTTTTTGGCCATATAGTCGGATTTCTTATGGATGCCATAGTACAGCACCTTACAGGATACGGTATTGGCGATCTTCTTGGAATAGGGATCGTCGCTATTCAGCACCAGGTAGCGCCCTTGGGGTTCCGATGCTTCCAGCTCGTCGATCTGACGGAATAACCGCAGTTTGGCTTGGAAGTAGTCTTCCATATCCGGATGGAAATCCAGATGATCCTGGGTCAGGTTGGTGAAGACCCCGGCTCTGAAGTCACAACCGTAGACCCGGTCCAGGGCCAACGCATGGCTTGAAACCTCCATAACAGCATAGTCAGCGCCCTTATCCACAAGCACCCCCAGCATTTCCTGCAGATCCCGTGATTCCGGGGTAGTATGACTAGCCGGCAAGATTTCATCATCCAAAGTATTTTCAATGGTACCGAACAGGCCAGTCTTATGGCCCGCGCTGCGCAGTATGGTCTTCAGGAGCATGGTGGTCGAGGTTTTCCCATTGGTTCCAGTCACCCCGATCAGTCCCAGACTCTGAGAAGGATTTCCGTAGAAGGTACCGGCCAGGACTGCCAACGCTTTTCTTGCGTCTGCTGTATGCAGGCACATATCGGCACTGCAGGACCTCAGTTTTTCCTCATCTTCTCCCAGGATTACTGTCGCGCCCTGTTTAATCGCATTCTCTATGTAATCATGGCCGTCAAGTTCCAGTCCCTTGATGGCTACAAAAAGGTAGCCTTCACTGACCGATCTGGAATCGTAGGTGATGCCCTTAATTTCAGGGTTTGCGCTTCCACGTATTGTTTTTTGCTCTAAATTTTTAAGAAGTTGGTCGAGTTTCATATTATGCTACTCCTTTCCGCATGTCACGATGACGGTTGAACCTCTGGGTGCCAACGTACCAGCCAAGGGTTCTTGCTCCATCACAACACCTTCTCCCACTACAGAGATCATTAAATTTTCCTTCTTCAACTTGTCCATGGCCTGGTAGACCCTTAGGCCTTTCAAGTCAGGCACGATGATCTTCTTCTCGAATGCATCGATGTGAGTCAGGGTCAGCTGTACGATGGCCCCTTCCTCAACTTGGGTCCCCATAGCCGGAGCCTGGTAGGTGACAATATTGCCTTCTCCCAGGTATTCAGGCTCTAGACCCATCTGTATGAGAGTGGAAGCCGCAACCTCCACGTTTTCTCCAATCATTTCAGGCACTGTTACATAAACTATCTCGGATTCCGTAGATTCCGTTTGCGGTTCGTCCTCTGTTGCAAAGATCTGCTGGTAGTCCGGTTCGATGCCTAGATTCTTTAGCGCCTGCTCCAACACCTTGGCACTGGTCGGGGCTGCTGTCTTGCCGCCAGACGCATCGGGGTCCGAAGGTGCATCCACGATAACGATGCTCACCACGGTCGGATCCTCCATCGGGGCCACGCCTACAAAAGAACAGATGAACTTATCTTTGTAGTATCCGCCGTATTCCGACGGTTTCTGAGCCGTTCCAGTCTTGCCGCCAGTACGGTAGCCTTTGATTGCACCGTTGGTGCCTGTCGCGTCAGTCACCGTATACTCCATCATCTCCCTCATCTCCATCACCGTCTCCGGCTGGATGATGGTCTTTCCTGTACGGCCGCTACGCTCTTCGATTACATGGCCATCCTCATCCAGAATGGCTTTGACCAACACTGGTTCGATCTTGGTACCGTCTCCTATGATGGTGGCAACAGCGGCAGCCAGTTGCACCGGTGTGACTGCGATACCCTGGCCGATAGCCGAGGTAGCCACATAGATGTTCCGATTGTCTTCGGGCATGATGCCCGCCGCCTGGGCGGCATATTTCATCGTGGTCTTCTGTCCGAAGCCCAGTGCCTCATAATAATCATATAGCAGGTCTTCATCCTGCGCTTTGGTCCTGAGCGCCGCTTCAACGAATACCGGGTTGCAGGAATTTCCCAAAGCCTGCATGAAGGTCTCATCTCCATGGGGTCTGTAATAGCGCCAGCACTTGATGCTCAGTCCGCCTACACTAGCAAAACCATCGCAATAGAAATGGTCATCAATCTCCAAACTGGTTCCGTCCAGCATGGCCGCAGCGGACATCAGCTTAAAGGTAGATCCCGGTTCGTATACCTGCTGAACCGCCGGGTTGAGCCAGCTTTCCGCAGGGTAGTTTCCATAGTCTGCCGGATCGAAGTCAGGCATGCCGGCCATGGCCAGTATTTCCCCTGTCTTGATATTCATGACCAGAATGGTCACCTTTTCCGCTTCAGCGCCGATTAAGAGCTCGGCGGCACGTTTTTCAACGTGGTACTGCAGATTGGAGTCGATGCTCAGCATCAGATTGACGCCCTGCGTCGGTTCCTCATAGAAATGGACCGTTTCCGGGATTTCCCGGTTGAGCGAATCCGTTTCGATGGTAATCTTACCTGGTTTTCCGACCAGCAAATCATCGTAGGTCAATTCCAATCCAGAGAGACCCTGGTTATCCAGACCGGCAAAACCCAACGTCTGTGACGCGATTTTTCCTTTGGGATAATAGCGTTGCGCCTCTTCAAAAAGTTCTATGCCCGGAAAATCATACGCCTCGATCCGGGGACCTGTCTCAAAAGGAATTTTACGTTTCAGCCATACGAAGCTTGAGTTGCTGGTCAGTTTCTTGAAAACTGACTCTTCTTCCATTCCCAGCAACTCCGAAAGCGTTGCTGAAATTTGCTGCACGCTGTACTTGCTTTCGTTGATTTCCGCTGGAAAGACGGCCACCGATTCCCCGAAGGTGCTGGTGGCCAAAAGATTCATGTCACGATCGTAGATATCTCCCCGGTTGGATTCTACAGTCACTTCCTTTAGACGATTATTAAGGGCAGTTTCCCTGAAGGACTGCCCTTGAATGATCTGTAAATCTACCAGACGGTAGAGGAGAATACAAAACAACAATATAAATGCAACAGTGGCAATTGTAATCCTGTCAATCTTTCGGCGCATCCATCGTTACTCCTTAAAAATTCCACCTCAACAGTATATCACTGATTGATTGTTGCGCACCAGATACCAATGGGATTTCCTGTCCATTTCCACTGATTTCCGCCAATGATGGATAGTTTGCTACCCCTGACTGCTCCAATGTCACAGATGCCATACTAATCAGTATGCACTGATCGTTGCCCGGTTGTAGCATGCTCATTTCTTCGGTCGCACGCTGTTCTACGATTTCTAATGAATCCAGATACCCGATTTCCAAGCGTAGACGGTCGTTTTCCGTCTCGATGCGTTCAATCTCGCTCTGCAGGTAGGACTGCTCCTGATTCCTGGCATCCACGATTCCGATACTACCCAGATAGAAAAAACAGAGGACAAATGTCAAGAGCACGAAAAACAAGGTATCCGACTTTAGCTTGTTGCGCAAGATGACAGAATGAGCTGATCTGGATTTGGCGATCTTCCTTTTCGGGGCATCATGTTTGCCCTTGGCTCTCTTAGTCATCAGATACGATCCTTTCTGCTCCCCGCAACTTGGCGCTACGCGCCCTGCGGTTGTCTTCCAGCTCTTCAGCGGATGGTTCGATCGGTTTCCTATTCACTATTCTAAGCTTCGGTTTGTTGCCACAGACACATATCGGAAAGTCCGGCGGGCAGGTACAGCCCTTCATCTGTTTCTTGAAAAATTCCTTGATCAGCCTGTCTTCCAGGGAATGGAAAGTGATGACGCTGATTCTACCCTTCGGTGCCAGATGTTCGACGGCCTTATCTAGAGCGATTTCCAACGCTCCCAGTTCGTCATTCACGGCTATACGCAGCGCTTGGAAGGTTTTTCTGCCCGGATGGCCCCCCTCCTGTCTGACCTTCTTGGGGATGGCCTTCTTGATTACCGTGACCAGTTCTCCCGTGGTTTCTATGGGTTTTTCTGCCCTCTCTTGTACGATGAATTCTGCGATGCGCTTAGCCCAGCGTTCTTCACCATAACGGTAGATGATATCTGTCAGTTCTTCCATTGTGTAGTTGTTTACAACGGCCTTGGCATCCAGTTCCTGACGCCTGTCCATTCGCATGTCCAGCGGCGCATCCGTGTGGTAGCTGAAGCCCCGTTCTCCCTGGTCGAGTTGTGGTGAGGATACACCCAGATCGAACAGGAATCCGTCCACTAAGTCTATGCCCAATTCCGCAAGAGCCTCGTCCAACTGTCTGAAATTGGAACGTACTGCCTGGAAATTCGGATTATCTTTAAAACGCTCGCTGGCGTTTTCAATTGCGGTCTGATCCTGATCCACTCCGATCAGTCTACCGCTGCCATTCAATTTCTCGAGGATAAGCGCCGAATGGCCTCCGCCGCCCAAGGTGCAATCCACATAAATTCCACCTTCCCTGACTTCCAGCATATCCACTGTCTCATGCAAGAGTACTGTCGTATGTTGAAACATCGAATTCTCCTTTATAGGTTAAGATTAAACTCGGACATTTTTTCCGATAGGGAGTCGTAATCCATGCTCTCCGACTGGTTGTAAGTATCCCAGTTTTCGGTAGCCCATATCTCGACTCTTGTAGAAACCCCAATAATGGTGGCGTCTTTTAACATCTCTGCGTGTTTTATAAGATTTGAGGAAATCGTGACCCGGCCCTGTTTGTCGAGCTCACACTCGATGGCGCCGGAGAAGAACATCCTGTGGAAGTCCCTGACATTCTTCTTGGTAAAAGAAAGAGATTTTAATTTTTCTTCAATGATGCTCCATTCCTTCATGGGATAAACGAACAAGGAGTTGTCCATCCCTTTGGTCATCACGAAGTGGTTTCCCAGGCCTTCCCGGAATTTAGCTGGAATGATAATTCTGTTTTTGCTGTCAAGACTATGCTGATATTCACCAATAAACATCTTACCACCCCACTTTCTACCAATATTATACTACTTCCCCCCACTTTGTACCACATGTATTATTTCTATGCCCACTAAAAAAGTCCTTCTAAATCGTGAAAAAAACATAAAAAAAGACATAGGCTACAAGCCTATGTCCCTCACCCCGTATAAAATGTGTTACAAACATTACTTTCTTGATTGATGCCAGATCCCGAATGCCACCACCGTGACAGCGGCTCCCGCTGCCAGAAGCATGTGTTCGCTGGACAGGGATAAGATTCCCATGGATACAGCGGTCATCAACACACCCACCAGCAATACACCCAAGGAAATCGCTAAAAATGCTTTCAATCGGTTGACCCGAAGAAGATAGGCGATCAAGGTGCCCGTCCAGGCACCGGTGCCGGGAGCCGGTATGCTGACGAAAATCGTCAAGCCGAAGATCTCATACCTCTCATAGCGCTCCTTCTTCTGCTCGGCCGAATCTAGAATCCTGTCGATCAGGCGCTTCATGGTCGCATTCTTTGAAAGAATCCTGATGGCCGGATCCAGGAATACCAGGATCGGCAAAACCGGCAGAATGTTTCCGGCCACCGCATAGCAGTAGTTGATCAGCGGGGGTATACCCCAGGCGATTCCGAGCGGTATAGCCACCCTTAGCTCTGTGATCGGCAACATGGAAAGAAAGAATACTCTCCATTCCACAGGTAATCCTGTTACCGCGTTAACAATCCATTCACTCATCTGTCTCTCCTAGCTGTTATTTCATTAATAGGCAATTCATTGATTGTCATGTCCAAAGCTACGGAAACCGCATTGGTCACAGCCGCCACCACCGGCACAGCTGCAATTTCCCCGATGCTCTTGGCTCCGAAAGGTCCTGTCGTTTCCTCTGATTCAATCATTTTCACACTGATCTTCGGCATCTCTACCGCCTTGATCAACGGATAGTTCTTGAAGCTACTGTTCAAAAGCTTGCCATCCGGGTCAAATCTGAGGCCCTCCTTGAGTGCCATGCCGATACCCATCTGCACTGCGCCCTCGATCTGCCCTTCCAAGCTCATCGGATTGATCGCTCTGCCGATATCGTGTGCAGCCAGATAGTCGAGCACCTGCACCTCCAAAGTATGCTTGTCCACCCGGACTCGGGCGAAATGCGCGGCGTAGCTCATGGGATCCGCATTGGATACGTATGTTTCCTGGCAATAGATGTCACGTGCATCCCTGCGGAATGCTTGTAACGCAAACTCGCCAAGATTAACGTCTTCCAGCGTTCGCCCGGTTTCCTGCTCGATCCGTTTCCTCATGGATGAGGCAACCTTGAGGGCAGCATTCCCTGCCACATAGATGCTCCGGCTGGCGTAACAACCCAGATCATACGGACACGCTGTCGTATCTCCGCGCTGCATGCCTACTTTCTCAAGCGGTACGCCCATCACTTCAGCTACGATCATACGAAAGCTGGTATTGGCTCCGGTCCCCATGTCCACGGTTCCCGTATTAAGGACCAGACTTCCATCCATATTCATTTTCAGGCCCATGGTCGTCAAGTCGGTATGAACAGGGTACATGCCATTGCCATGGATTCCCAAGGCCAACGAGGCGCCATACCAGTACTGCTCATCTTCAGTCCTTACTCCCAATGGCCAGTTGAATTTCCTTTTTCCTTCATCAATGCAATCCCAAAGACCGATGCTGCCGAATGTCTTCCCGTCCCTTAGGTCCTTACCGTCAGGCCCAAAGGCATAGCGCCTGCGCCAGTCGCCAGGATCTGTTGACAGGTGTTTCGCCAGAGCATCCACATGATGTTCCAGCGCAGTAATCAACTGCGTCGAGCCATATCCCCTCATGGCCGAGGCGGTGGTCTTGTTGGTCAGGACCGAGGCCGCGCGGTACCTGACATGGGGTATATCATATAGACGGAACGGTTTTGCACTCATGGCCCAGATGAAATCCTGCCCACTGGAGCAATAACCGCCCGCATCTACCAGGATATCTATATCCAATCCGATCCATTTGCCATCATGAACGAAACTTCGGATATCCGCTAGGATACCATAGCTCCGTCTGCTGGCCTTCATAGTCTGTTTTCGGTTCAGGACCAGCTTCACCGGACGCTTCAGTTGGTAGGAAGCGTAGGCGCAAAGCGGTTCCAGAATGATTTCCAGTTTGGAGCCGAAAGATCCACCCATGGTAGACTGTACTACCCGTACCTGGGCTTCGCTGATACCCAGGACCTTGGCACAGATCATGCGTGCTGAAAAGATGTTCTGGGTCGGAGAATAGACTATGACACCGCCCAGCTCGTCGCAGTCCGCTACGACGCCATGCGGTTCCATGGCGGCCTGATGGTAAGACGGGACCAGCATCCGGGTCTTGAATACCCCGTCCGCCAAATTTTCTGCTTCAACCAAATCTCCACTCATCATCTCGCAACGCGCCTGCAGATTCCCGTCTGGATCTACCTGAGGAGCATCTTCCTGCAGAGACTCCTCCATATTAAGGACGCTTGGCAATGTCTTTAACTGGCAACGCACCTGTTTGGCCGCTGCCAACGCCTGTTTCTTGCTATCCGCCACAACCATGGCAATGCGGTCACCCTGGTGCCGTATTCGCTTGGAAAACAGTCTTTCCTGTGCAGGGAAATCTTCCGTATCGAATGGTGCAGCACCGTTATACAGCGTATCCGGCGTGTTGAAAAAACTAAAAACCGCCCTGACACCCTCCATTGCTAATGCCTTGTCCGCGTCCACGCTGATCAGTTCGGCATGGACTTCTTCCGAGAGCAGCAAGACAGCATGAAGCATGCCCGGCAGACGTAGATCGTCCACATAGGTAGCTTTGCCAGTCGTTTTTACTCTCGCATCATCGATAGGTATACGTTTCCCGATTTTTTCCAACTTATCTTCACCTCATTAGGAAGGATTGACTATCCCGTCCAACTGTTCCACGATATCAAGTTCCTCGTCACTGATTGCCAGTTCCTTAGTTTTCGCTAGCCACTCCTGAGCCTGGTCCGTTTCTTCAGACAACGCCAGCATCTGGGTATAGAGTGCATTGGCTTCGAATGATTCCGGATATTCCGCCAGGAAAGATTCGTAGTAGGATGAGGCCTCTGTGAAGTCGCTGAGCGCCGTTTCCACCATGGCGATGGACAGCATCAGATTCTTCCTGCTCGCATCGAGTTCATAAGCAGTCGTGTAGCTATCCCTTGCCTGCTGCAGATAATCTGTCACGTCTTCACCGTAATAACCGCTTCTGAGTCCGGCGATATCGTAATAGGTGTCTCCCAGCAGTATGTAGTTGTCAACATTGTCCGGATCCACTTCAGTAGCAGAAGTATAATATACCAGATCATCTTCCATCTGGTCTATCATATCTGAAAGCTGTTCCGCGAAGTCATTTTCCTGCGGTTCCGGTTCATCGAGCTGACCCAAGGAACGTACCGCAAAGGAACCTACAAACCCGCCTAGAAATGAAAGAGCCACAAAACCGACAATCAGCTTCATGACCTTTTTATTACGAAATAATTTAAACATCTTCTTCTCCTAATGCAACGACATATTCTCGTTGTTCTTTTTGGTCGACTCGATAGACTCGAGTAAAATATTCTGCACTTCAGTCAGCACCTTGGTAAAACGGTATTCCGCCATAAGGAACTGGTTGATTTTTTCATTATCCACAACACTGGAATAAATCTCATCCACTTCTTCCATTTCTACAAACGGTGCATCCTTGCCAATCATGGCATCCAGCTGTATTTCCCATTGTCTTTGACGAAGCTCTTCTAGAATTTCAAAGTTCTCTTCATCCTTTTCCAGGTCCGTTCTGGCCTTTTTGTATTCGGCGTACTCCTTGGAACCCACAATGGCATCCGCCAGTTCCTTAGCTATATCTTTAATCACGTTCCTCACCTTTTCCTATCCTTTTTCCAGTATATATATTCATCCGTTTCCCACGTGCGAAACCGGCTAATGTCACTCCCTGGGTTGATGCCATCTCAATGGCCTTGTCTGTAACGGCAGACATGGAGACCACGATGGGCATACCCGCTACTATAAGCTTTTTTATGATGCTATCCGAAACACGACAACTGAGCAATATGGCCAACTCAGAAAATGCCCAATTGTTACGCAGGGCCGCCCCGATCAGCTTGTCTACCATGCAATGCCGGCTGATGTCTTCCGACCATATCTTCAGCTCTCCCCGATAGATCAATGCGCCGTTATGGGTTCCGCCGGTTTCCGTGAACAGACCGGGCATATCCCTTAACTGCTGCATATTCTCCAATAGGAGCTCCGCTTCATAAGATAAATCAGATTGGATGATTACTCCAATATTGCTACGCAGCGCCAATTCAGGCAGCTGAACACGTTTTCCCGCCACCTGTGCTGGAGTCTCTGCGTCCACCTGATAGCCATGGCTGTAGGCCAGTCCCAGAGCCAACAGGTCCCGCTCCTTGTCGGTGCAGGGATATCGACCCAGCAAGTCCTGGCCACAGAGCACCTCGATTTCATCCTCCATGATCACTTTATCGCACACTTCGGTGAAGGCACCGCCTTCATACCGGATTATATCTTTATTAGTATAGTACATGTCTTGGTCTCCTGCAATCGGACAATTCTAGACCTATTCTATATGACGGTTACTTCTTTGGCAAACGCTTTGATACATCCCGCAAAATCCTCTGCTTGGTTTCTAACAATGGCAACCTTTATCTCTACGTCAACCAGGAACGTCTCACCCAGTATTTTGGCACCGTTTTCCTGAATCAGATAATGGATCCGGTCCACATGCTTGTAATCCGCCTTGATATGGACTTCCCTAGTGATGAGCACGATAACGGGGTCACTTGCCACCAGTGCATCATGGGCAACCTGCCCGTAAGCCTCGATCAGTCCACGCACACCCAACTTCTTGCCACCGAAATGTCTGGTGACCACCACGGCCACATTGGTCAGCTCCAGTGAATCAATGGCGCCCAGGATGGGTCGTCCAGCCGTACCGTGAGGTTCTCCGTTGTCATCGTAGAATTGATGCTCCCTGTCAACACCTATTACATAGGCGCTGCAGTTGTGGGTCGCATCCCGGTGCTCGGTTTTTATGGATTTGATCCATTCCTTAGCCTCGTCTTCCCGTTTCACACGCTTAACTTTGGCAATAAATTCAGACCGTTCGATGACCAGGCGGGATTCGCATTCCTTATCAACGGTTCTGTATGAATCTTTGCTGATCTTCCTCACCCCTTTTAGTTTGCATTGAACTAGCTTTCTCGTTATAATGAATTATAATCTGAAAGGAGATTCATATGAAACAGAAGTATCTCATTAATTTCGTTTGCTCTAATAACCTGAACTCTGTTGAAAACATTGATTTCGAGTTCACTATTGACAGAAATTTCCTACCTTCCGGCACTTGTCTTATAGGCGGTGTTTTCCTGGTCATCCAAGATAGCGTCTTCGATGTAGCCAAAGACTCGTCTGAAGTTTATGCCACCTGCTATTACCCAAAAAACAAAAACACTGACTCTTTTGGTGAAGTGGATATTGAAGCAGCACAGAAAACTACTTACGATGTGATTGCAATGCTTTCCGACAAATATGATCTGAAAGGCACTTATACCACTAGAGCTGCCACTTGCAGACCATTCCGCACCAATCCTGAAAAAATGAAATAATTTAAAGAAAAAGCTGGTTCCTAGGAACCAGCTATTTTTTATTTTCTAGCTACACCACTCTTTATAGCTGCCTCGGCCACCTTCTCACCGACCACAATTCCGATTTCCTTATTCAGTGCCTCAGGAATTACATAATCAGCGGACAGTTGCTCCGGTTTTACCATGTCGGCGATGGCATGAGCTGCCGCCACCTTCATTTCCTCGTTGATATCCGTTGCCATCACATCAAGTGCACCTCTGAAAATTCCCGGGAAAGCCAATACATTGTTCACCTGGTTGGGATAGTCGCTACGTCCAGTACACACGATGCAAGCACCCGCCTTTTTAGCCAGCGCCGGGGTTATTTCCGGATCCGGATTGGCCATGGCCATCACGATGGAGCAATCATTCATCGAAGCAGCCATTTCCTCGGAAACGACATCCTTAGAAGATACCCCGATGAATACATCGGAACCTTTCATAGCTTCCGCAAGTCCGCCTCGCAGGTTTTCTTTGTTGGTCCTGGTCGCAATCTCGGTCTTGGCCTCGTTCATGCCTTCCGGTCTGTCCACATACAAGATACCGCTACGGTCACACAAGACCAGATGCTCAGCACCTTCCTGCAATAGCAGCTTGGCAATCGCGATACCGGCAGCACCGGCACCGTTGATTACGATTTTTACGTCATTCATGTCCTTTTCAATGACTCGAAGGGAATTGATCAGGGCTGCCAGGGTTACCACGGCCGTACCATGCTGATCGTCATGGAATACCGGTATCGATAACTCAGCCTTTAGTCTGCGTTCGATTTCGAAGCAGGCCGGGGCAGATATATCCTCGATATTGATACCTCCGAATGTAGGGGCAATCGCCTTGACGACAGCTACGATTTCATCCGGATCTTTGGTTGAAAGACAGATTGGGAACGCATCGACATCGCCGAACTCTTTGAAGAGGATGGCTTTCCCCTCCATGACAGGCATGCTCGCCTGCCCGCCGATATCACCCAATCCCAAGACTGCAGTACCGTCGCTGACGATGGCTACCAGATTACCCTTGCTGGTATACTCGTAAGCTAGCATCTCGTCCTTGGCGATTTCCCGACAAGGCTCTGCCACACCAGGTGTGTAAGCTAGACTCAGATCCTTACTGTTCTCAAGGGGCATCTTGCTCTTGATGGCAATTTTACCCTTATACTTCTTGTGTACTAATACTGATTCTTCAAATATATTCATCTTCTCACCTATTTTATCTGATCGAAATAATACGAGATAATCTCGCTTCTTCTAACTATACCGATAAAAACATCCTGATCGTCCACCACTGGCACAAAGTTCTGTCCCTTAACCAATTCCAACAGGTCCATCATATCGGAATTGATGGAAACGGCCTTGATTTTGCGTCTGCGTTCGATATCCTTGATGAAATACTTACTGGTCGTATCGAAATTAAGCCCCCTGGTCTTCTTGATTTTCCAGAGAATGTCACCTTCTGTCAAGGTATTGACATATCTGCCTTCCTCATCAATTACCGGAACCGCGGTATACCCGTGATATTCCATCTTTTCCAGAGCTTGTCTTATGGTCGAATCCTTATCTAAAACAATCACGTCGTTTTTCGGCAACAGAAAAAAAGCTATGTTCATTTTCATCCCTCCTTTGCCACTACTGAATTATAGTTGAGAACCAAGTCTTTTACAAGTCCAAGAACCATTTCAATTCTAAAGAAATGAAAAATAAAATGGCTATCTGAAGATAGCCATTTCGTCAGTTGTATATTATTTGCCTTGTGGCAGGTCTTTTAGGCATTCGTCCAATCCCAGCTCGCGTAAACGCTCTTCGCTGGGAATCCCTTCCTCATCCCATTTACCAAGCTTGTAATACTCATCCAGCATAGGTTCCAGGTCCACCATGAGTCCTTTATGAACCAGTTCAGCTTCGTCTCTGGAAACCTTTTCGATGTCTTCAGGGTGTACGTAGACATCCAAAGGCTCTTCGAGGAACCGCTTGGGCAACATGTCATCTATCTTTCTGAAGCCATGTCGTACGTTGTACATACGCTCCAGATTAATAATCCGCTGGCCCGCTCGGAACAGTGCTTCCTCGGTCATATCAATGCCCAGTGCACGCAATCCTTCAGCCAGGTCCTTCGGCATGATGGCATAGGTTTCAGTAAAGGCGAATTTGCAGATGCCCAGAGCATCCGCCAGTGCGTTACAGACCTCTGTCCAGCGCACCATGACAGCCTTGTAATCTTCCTTGGTTGTATCCATCAGTTCCGGTCCGCAGGCCGCCAGTTCAGGCACCTTGCTTACCACGTCCATGTTTCCGGTCAGGTCGATGGTCGCCAAGGCGTACAGATGGTCTGCACCCCGGTTGGAAGTTGCGTGGCCTAGGGCCATTCCCTTCAGAACACGTCCATCCTGTCTGGGGATTTCCACATTCTTGCAATGCAACGCGAAATCTTCGGCTCCGCCGCCCAAGGTTTCCCCTGCATTCTTTACACCGTCGGCCAGAAGCTGGCCCACTTTTCCGTGGCGCTTAGCAATGTCCTCGATCAAGCCCTTGATGGTGTCTGCATCGCCCCACTCCAGATTGTAGTTATCATCCGTCAGCAGGCCTTTCTCTTTAGCCTCCATGGCGAAGGCGATCATCACACCGACCGATATGGTATCGATGCCCATCTCGTTGCATAGCTTGTTGCAGTAGATGAGCAACTCCGGATTCTTGTTCCAGACGTTGGGTCCCAACGCATTGGCTGTCTCATACTCCGGACCTTCCTGGAGCGGTGTCTTAAATGGCCCGTCCTTCACTTCAGTAAAACGGGCACACTTGATGGAACAAGCATAGCATCCGCCAGTTTTTTTTGTATATTTCTTGATTGCCTGGGCATTGAGTTCATCACCGAACGGGAACTGTCCATAGGCATGGTTCTTGGCCGGGTTGTCACCACCCTTGTTCTTGTAGTTCAGCAGGATAACTGTGCCCCATTCTGTGTAGTCCTTGGCTCCTGGGTGGTCTTTTACCAAAGGAGTAACCCGACGGACTACATTCATGAAATTCTTGTTGGTAGGCTTCTTTTCAGTGGATTTCACGACTACGGCTTTCAGCTTCTTATCGCCCATGACCGCGCCCATCCCCGTTCTACCGGCTGCACGCCCATAATCGTTGATCACGGAAGCACAAGAGACCAAATTCTCTCCGGCCGGACCGATTGAGGCCACACGGCTACCAGTATAGGTTTCCCGAAGCGTCTTCTCCACTTCTCCGGTTTCCTTACCCCAATACTCACTGGCATCAAGTATTTCAATCGTATCGTCTTCAATCATCACATAGACCGGTTCTTCTGATTTTCCATCGAAAATCAGCACATCGTATCCGGCCTTTTTCATTTCCGGTCCGAAGAAGCCGGAGCTGTTTGAGTAACCGTATGCACCTGTTGCCGGCGATTTTGCGGTTACCGTATAACGGGCAGCGGACGGCCACGGCGTACCCGTGAATGGACCAGTAGAAAATATCAGCAGATTCTCCGGATCGAAAGGTTTAACCTCTGTCCCTACATGGTCATACAGTATCTTGGCAGCAATACCTCTGCTACCTACATAATCCAATATCAGTTGAGGATCGGTTTCCTGAACAGTAACGGTCTTGCCAGCCAGGTCGATCCAAGCAGTTTTTCCCATCTTTTTCCCCCTTTTAGCCACCACCCATTTGGGTCAGGAGATCCACCTCATCTCCATCCTGCAATAAAACATCGGGCCAGTCCTGAACATACTTGTATTCACCGTTCAGGGACATTCCCGCAATTTTACTCATATCCTCCTTTTGTAGCTGGACATAACGACCAACCAACTCCTGCCAAAGATCGTGCGCCGTACTATCCGGCGGGAGTTCCACATCAAGGTACATCGTGCCCAACATCATCTGGAAAAAACCCAGCAGACGTAGTTTGATTTGCATAAATTTCTCCTTATGCTATATACAGTATAACATATTATCGCTATGTAAAGGATTACTCTTCCAGATTATAGATTACCCGATCACAGCTCTGGCAACGCACACCACCCTGGTTGGCCTTGACCGCACCAATGGTATCCGTCTCCAAAAGCATGCTGCAGCTGGAACAGAATCTGCCCTTTTTCAGTATGCTCAACATCTGAATGCCAAACTTGGTATTCTCATTGTCGTAGAATCCCCGCTCTTCCTCACCTAGCTGTCCGACGAACTCCACAATCTGTTCATCAAGCTGCTTCAGTTTTTCCAACAGGCGATTTCTCTCCTGCAGGTATTCCTCCACTTTGCCTTGATAGTCCTTCATGCGGTCGACCAGACCATTCTTCCGATCCTTGAGGCCTGACTTCTTGGACATTAGCTGAGTATTCTCTTTTTCTATCCTGGCTTTGCGATTGGCGAGCGTCGATTCCAGATTTTCCAGCCGGTTCTGCATGCTGGTCAATTCCTTTGCCGTGAAGCGATTGGAATAGAGATCCTCATTGATCTTGCTGATCTCTTCCACGATGGTCTGTTTTTCATCCTGCAACCTGTGGATATCCTTCATCTGGCATCTTAACTTTTCTTCCAAAAGGATGAGGTCCTGCTTTTCCGTAAGCAATTCTTTCTTGCGTCTACGGAGTTTCATCTCTCTTTCTCTGGGATAGCTTTTTTCCATAGCTTCCCGACGGATGCGCATACACTGAAGCTCGTACAATTGGTTATAGTTCATTTTCTCACCCCGCTTGAAAACAAAAGAGTAGGACATCCCTACTCTAAGATCTTAATCGCGTCTTGGCTGAAATCTGAAAATGCGCACGGAATAGAGTTCGTCTCACCGACGTACTGGCACAACCATTCCATGGCAGGCCTTTCCGTAGCAAAATGCGTCGCATCAATCAGACACATACCGGCTGCCTGGCAATCCAGTGCCGTATGGTAATCCACATCTCCTGTAATCAGCACTTGAGCACCCATTTCCTGGGATTTTCGGTAATACTGTTTACCAGCTCCTGCGCAGATTGCAACCTTGGTTATTGCTTGTTCGGCATCACCTACGATGCGTATATATGTTAGACGGAGTCTTTCTTTTATGACTCCCGCCAAAGACATCAATGTCATTTCATTTTCAAGTGAACCTACAAGTCCAATACCCGTATTCTGATTCCGGTTGGACAGTTCATAGACATCGTAGGCCACCTCTTCATAAGGGTGGTTATCAAACAGCGCCGTCAGTACCTGTTCCAATCTGTTCTTAGGTACAAGCAGTTCAACACGGTACTCATCCACGTAAACCTGCTCTCCCGGCTCACCGATAGCCGGATTGGCGTTCTCGCCCGGTTTGAAAGAACCCTGGCCCTGCATGGAGAACGATGCGTTTTCATACTTATCAAAAGTTCCGGCACCTGCCTCAAACAGACTTGTCAGAACTCTTTCCTTGTCTCCGGTCGGTATGAAGAATACCAGTTTACAGGCATTCAGCGGAGATTTTCCCATCTTTTCTAGGTTCACAAGTCCCAGAAGGTTCGCCAGCGCTTCACTCACGCCGCATTCTGCGGCATCGAAATTGGTATGGGCGCTGTAGACCGCTATGTCGTGCTTGATCAGCGTGCGGATCATCCTGCCTTTACATGTTGCGTAATCGATGCTCTGTAGAGCATCAAAAATGAACGGATGATGGGTTACGATCAATGAGTATCCACCATGGACTGCTTCGTCAACAATCTCTTCCGTTACGTCCATCGCAAATAGAGCACTTCCGATCTCCTGTTCAATATCGCCTAACATCAGGCCGACATGGTCCCAGGATTCCTTCAAGTGCTTTGGAGCGATTCCTTCAATCGTACTAACTACATCTTTAATTATCATACCGTTTTTTCAGCTTTCTCAGCCGTTCCAGCTCATCTTCCAAGCCTTTGATCTTTTCGAGTTCCTCTTTTTTGGCCATTCTGATCGAGTTTAGGACAAACTGTTTATGATGTAACATATCTCCTATATATTCTACTAAATATTCAGACCCGTTTTCAAGTAAATAAGGACCGATTTGCAGATTTTCCCAAGATGGCTGCTGAATACCGGCATCACGCAAGGCAGATATGACTACATATAGCTTTCCATCTTCCTTCAAAAGGCGTTCCTGGGTTATGCCGAATCCCAACTCAAAGAGCAGTTTCCGCACCCTCTCTGGCGAGCTCTGAGGCTGCAAAACCAATTGATTTATCCTGCTGGTTTTTTCCGGGTACTCCTTTAGAATCTTGCATATCGTATATCCGCCCATGCCAGCGATGGCCACTCTGTCCATCTCTTCAGCAGTTACAGGTCCCAGACCGTCTCCCAGGCGGATCTCGATGCTATCTTTATATTCACTGGCACCTACATTTTCTATAGCAGCCTCATACGGCCCCCGGTGCACATCGACACCGATGGCTCTAGTGAATTTATGCTCTTCCATCAGAACTATGAGCAGGTAAGCATGATCAGTGCCTACATCGACAACGACATCTCCCTTTGTTAGCATGCTGGCGATGGTCTCCAGACGTCTGCTGATCTTCTGCATCATATTCCTCCGTTTCTATACAAAAAAAACCCCGTATAAACGGGGTTGGTGGGCGATGACGGGATCGAACCGCCGACATCCTGCTTGTAAGGCAGGCGCTCTCCCAGCTGAGCTAATCGCCCGTATATGGTGACCCGTAGGGGAATCGAACCCCTGATACCGCCGTGAAAGGGCGGTGTCTTAACCGCTTGACCAACGGGCCTTGATATGTCGTTATGGTGGGCCCACCAGGACTCGAACCTGGGACCTACCGGTTATGAGCCGGTAGCTCTAACCAACTGAGCTATGGGCCCAAAAAATGTGGCTCCTCGAGTAAGACTCGAACTTACAACCTATCGGTTAACAGCCGATTGCTCTACCAATTGAGCTATCGAGGAATGTTGTTGCCCCTAACGACAAGACTTATTATACCCAGTGTGCTATGCCATGTCAACAATAATCTAAAAAAAATTCAATTTTTCCAGGCGCAAATCATCCATAAATAAAGACACATAAAACCTCTGTATTCAAGCAGAAAAAAAGGGACCGAGGTCCCTTCAAATAACCTACTATTCTAAGTAGTCTTTCAGCTTTTTCGAACGGCTTGGATGTCTGAGTTTTCTCAGCGCTTTTGCCTCGATCTGACGAATACGTTCTCTGGTAACTCCGAACTTCTGTCCGACTTCCTCCAACGTGCTCTGTCTTCCATCATCCAATCCAAAACGCAAGCGAAGAACTTTCTCCTCACGTGGTGTCAAAGAGTACAATACTTCCTCCAACTGTTCCTTCAATAGCAGGAAACTGGCCGCATCAGGTGGTGCTGGCGCATCTTCGTCTGGAATGAAATCTCCCAGATGACTGTCTTCCTCTTCCCCGATGGGTGTTTCGAGTGAAACCGGCTCTTGTGAAATCTTAGTGATCTCACGTACCTTCTCCACAGTCAGGTCCATTTCCGCGGCTACTTCCTCATGGCTCGGTTCGCGACCCAATTCCTGGAGCAGCTGACGTTGTACCCGGATCAATTTGTTGATGGTCTCAACCATATGCACCGGTATACGGATGGTTCTCGCCTGATCGGCGATGGCTCTTGTGATGGCCTGGCGAATCCACCAGGTAGCATAGGTACTGAACTTGTATCCTTTAGTGTAGTCGAATTTTTCTACCGCTTTGATGAGTCCGAGATTGCCTTCCTGAATCAGGTCCAGGAACAGCATGCCCCGTCCTACGTATCGCTTGGCGATACTGACGACCAGCCTCAGGTTGGCTTCCGCCAGTTCCTTTTTGGCCAATTCGCCGTCGCCGCCTCCAGCTTCCATACGTTTGGCCAAAGTAACTTCATCTTGAGCCGAAAGCAAAGGCACCCTGCCGATTTCCTTCAAATACATACGGACAGGATCATCGATGCCGACACCCTCCGGAATAGATAGATCAATAGCCGGCTTTCCAACCGGCTCATCCTCCTCAACGGCTTCAACTGCATCTTCGCCTTTGACGATTTTGATTTTCACCTTATCCAGTTCTTCCATAATGTATTTCATGTGTGAAGGTTCCAGCTTGAATTCGTCAAAAACCTCACCTACCGTTGCGTAAGTAATTTTACCGGTTTCCTTGCCTTCTTCTTCCAGCACTTTAATTCTCTCGTCAATTTCTTCCACGATAGGGGTTTTCTTTTCTTCAACCACAACCTTTTCTTTTTTCGTTGCCATTTTATCCCCCCTTTATTCCCGTACAATTTTACATTATATTCTATTTAACTCTTCATGTAAAGATTGGAATCTCTTTTCTAATTCTAGCAGCCCGGTGTTATTTCCTTCTTTTTCAAGAAATTCGATATTTTTTCTTGTTTCTTCCATTTCCCTCTTGATAGATCCTTTTTTTAGGACCTCAATCCAGGCTTTGGCTGTAGCCAGATTCAGAGGGTTTTTTTCGTCCATAGTGATGGATAGCACACTTTTCTTCTCTTCTTCAGATAGTTTTTCCAACAACGTGTGAACACTCAACTGTTTCTGCTTATCCAAATCCTGTAACAGAGTAAAACACCGGTCGGTTAACGTCCCGCTGAATCCTATGTCTGTGATCTGGCCGCTCAGCTCACTGTAGATGGACAGGTCGCGCATACAAAGATTCAAAAGTTCCGCTTCTCCTTTGGCACCGGCCCGGTTTACCGTGTCGGTTTTCTTCGCCACCCGTTCTTCTCTTCTTTCTATTCGACGTTGTTCTTTGCGTTCCTCTAATCGATCACTGCTCCTGGCCTTTTTAATTTCAAATTGAAGGCTTTCCTCACTGATATCCAGTTTTTTGGCAGTCAATTTTATGTACTCAGACATTTTCACTGCATTTCGCATCCTGGCAAGATACGGTATAAGCTTGGTACTCAAGGCCACTTTTTGCTCAATATCATCCAGATTGCATCGCCTGATACCCAACGAAAGGAGATATTCATAGAAAGGCAATGCACGGTGGATAACTTGGTCAAAGGCTTCCTGACCCTTCTTCTTGATGAAATCGTCAGGGTCCTTCTCTTCTCCAAGATCCGCTACTCGGACCAGTATGTCCGATTCTTCAAATGCTTCTGCGGCGCGTATCGTGGCTTTTCTTCCCGCGGCATCAGAATCATAAACCAGCACCACTTCCTGCACATAGCGGGACAAGAGCGCAGCCTGTTCCTTGGTAAATGCGGTTCCCAAGGATGCCACCGCGTTGGTGAATCCGTACTGGTGACTCATGACCACGTCCATGTATCCTTCCATCAGCAGAGCCGTGGAAGTCCTTTTCATTTCTGCGAGTGCCAGATTGATAGCATATAGGTTGTGCTTTTTTAGGAACATCGGCGTTTCCGGACTGTTTAGATATTTGGGATCCCCTTCGCCCAGGATCCTACCACCAAAACCGATGATTTCTCCCTTAACGTTCTCAATTGGGAACATCAGGCGGTTTCGGAACCTGGCATAGTACTTAATATCATTCTTGGTGTTGGCGATTCCAGCCCGCGCCATATCCTTCGGTAAAAACTGCTTTTGCATCAGATGTTCGATCAAATCGTCCCAACCAGCAGGAGCAAACCCAATCTTGAATCGCTTCCTGGTCTCGACATTCACATCTCTGCCGATCAAGTAGGCCAATGCCTCCTTGCCCTTGGGTTCTGAAAAACAAGCATAAAAATAGCGTGCCACTTCAAGATTGATTGCGAGCAACGTCTGGTCCTTCTTGTTCCCCCGGCTGGAACCTTTCTCGGGAACCAACTCGATACCGGCTCTATCCGCCAGTTTCTCCAAAGCCTCCGTAAAATCCAGATGCTCATATTCCATCAGAAAGTTATATATGTCTCCACCATTCTGACAGCCAAAGCAGTAATAAATCTGCTTTTCCCGGTTCACCGAAAAAGACGGTGTCTTTTCGCTATGAAAAGGACATAAGGCGACGAAATGCTTCCCTTTCTTTTTCAGGGATACATATTCACCGATCAAGTCCACTATGTCGACTGCCGCCCGTATATCTTCAACCGCATCCTGCCCGTAATATGCCATGGTGTTTCCTTTCTTTTGGTCTATCCCCACTATAATTCGAGATGAAACCTGATTTTCCTCTATCAGTTTAGGTTTTTCCATAGCAAAGGTCAACAAAAGTCCCGGAGAAAAATCTCCGGGACTGACTATTACTCATCATCGTCATCTTCTTCATGAATATCTTCCACCGGTTCATGCAAACCTGGGTAAGTCTTGTCATGTTTTTCTGCATAATCATAAATAGCTGCGTTGATCGCTTCTTCCGCCAACAGACTGCAATGCACCTTGTTGGGTGGCAGGCCGTCCAGCGCTTCCATGACCGCGCTGTTGGTAATCGTCAAAGCCTCTTCCACGCTCTTTCCTTTAATCAGTTCAGTGGCCATGCTGCTGGTCGCAACCGCAGCTCCGCAGCCGAATGTCTTGAAACTTACATCCTCGATGATATCGTCCTCGATATTCAGATAGATCCTCATGATGTCACCGCATTTTGCATTGCCGACCGTTCCTACCGCATCGGCATCTTCTAGAATACCCGCATTGCGCGGATGGTCGAAATGGTCCATTACTTTATCGCTGTACATTTAATTTTCTCCCTTCAGATAATCCTCATACAGAGGCGATAGATTTCTAAGTCGTTCCACGATACCGGGTAACACACTGATCAGATGTTCAATCTGCCCCTCATCGTTTTCTGTATAATCCAAGCTGATCCTCAGCGAACCGTGTGCGATTTCATGCGGAAGTCCGATGGCCAGCAACACATGGCTGGGGTCCAGCGAACCCGAAGTACAAGCAGAACCGCTGGAAGCCAATATTCCTTCCTTCTCTAGCAACATCAGGAGTGACTCCCCTTCAATGAACCGGAATGAAATATTCACATTGCCAGGCAACCTTTTCTCCCGGTCGCCATTCAAACGGCTGTAGGGAATTTCCGCCAGCAATGTATCGATCAGATGCTCACGCCATCCTCTTACTACGCGGTTCTTCTCATCACGCTCTTCGTAGCTTTCCCGCATGGCTTCGCCCAGTGCAAGGATGCCCATTACGTTCTCTGTTCCGGCGCGTTTCTTTTTCTCTTGGGCACCGCCCTGGATTAGGTTCTCCAATCTGATCCCTTTCCGTACATAAAGAGCTCCCGTCCCCTTCAAACCGTGCAGCTTATGTGCCGATAGGGACAGCAGATCAATATTCTCCAAATTTACATCTATGTCCAGCTTACCAAATGCCTGAACTGCATCCGTATGGAAAAGTATGTCCTTATCTCTGGCTAAACGTCCGATCTCGGCAATCGGTTGAACCGTTCCGATCTCATTGTTGGCGTACATGATACTAATCAGGATGGTATCATCCCGGATCTCTTTTGCGACATCCTCAATGCTGACCAGTCCTTTGTCATCCACGGGCAGATAGCTGACGCTAAAGCCTTGCTTTTCCAGATACTCACAAGTATGCAGCACCGCATGATGCTCTATGGAGCTGGTAATGATATGTCCCTGCCCCTTCTTCTCTGCTACACCTCGAATTGCCCAGTTGTCGCTTTCAGTTCCTCCCGAGGTGAAATAGATTTCTTTCGGATTCGCATTCAGGCTCTTGGCCAAATCTTCCCGCACCTTCTCTATCTCCGCTTTGGCCATCTGGGCTCCACGGTAGATGCTGGATGGATTATGGTAAGTATCCCTAAGTATCTCCGGCGCTTTCTTAATCACCCGCTCGGACACCCTGGTCGTTGCAGCATTGTCCATATATATTTCTTTCATGATGTTCTCTCCTTGTCTAAAGCAATTCCTTTAAAGTCGTTTCCCGGGCTACACGTTGCATCTCCTTGGCCATCTTGGACCAAACCACATTGCTGGGACACCGATCATACTGAGGGCAAGCCGTAGCGTTCTTGGTGCATTCTACCAGATAAAGTGGTTCATCGACTGCCAATAGGATTTCCAGCACACTGACATCCGCCGGCTCCCGAATCAACCGGTAGCCTCCTTGGGTTCCCCTGTGGGTCTCAATCAGCTCGGCCTTACGCAATTTTGCCAGCAAGCGTTCCAGGTAATTCTCTGGTATGTTCTGGTTCTCGGATATCGATCTGAGTGACTGGTATTCTCTCTCCTTATAATTGCGGGCCAGTTCTACCATGGCACGTAGTCCATATCTTCCTTTGGTTGTTATTTTCATGAATCGGCCTCATTTCCAACTGTTTTACTTGGGTATAGAAAGATAATAACACCTGTCTGTCCGCTTGTCAACCTAAAGTATCACTTAATAGTCAAGATCCGTGGTACCCCGAAAATACCTCTCGTAATCCCATAATCGAGCAGCAGAATGTTCCTTGACCCGTCCGATTCCCAGATAGGTCTCAGGCTCTCCTTGATGTCCTCTCGAATCTGCCCCTCCCCGGCTTCATCGCCTTCGAACAGCATTGGTCGTTTCTGCAGATGTCGATAGCTTTGCTGCGATATACTCACTAAGCGGGTAAACTTATAGGTTTCCTTCATGGTTTTGTTGTTCGTCAGTGCATGGACCTGTCTGAGCAATTCTCCGTTCGCTGATAGAGCCTCCGAAAGTTGCGTCTGGCTATCATGTTCAACCAAAAAGAAATCCGGAATGAACTTCTTATAATCCATGAGACAGTAATCGAACAACAATAGGTCTCTAAGGAGTTCCTGGTCTGCGCATCTTCCAGTTTCGTCAATCATGTTCCAGACTGCATGGAACCGGCGGACCATCCCCTTGTGCTTGCCTACCTTCTCCTTCTGGTAATGCTCATCCAGGTCGAGAAAGAACTGCATGGAACCACCGGGGTAGATTGGCGGTATCACATGCATCAGGTTGCGCATGATATTGCTGTTATAGAAACCGTCTATGGCACGCTCTGCCTTCTTTAAGCGGCACAAATCCTCAAAACTCAACACTTCTGTACTCAACACCTCATAGGGTGGTGTATCCGTGGCCACGATACCGTATTTCTCCCTATCGGCAGACAACGCTGAACCTGGAAGCAATTTCAGGAATCCCAGCTGCAGCATATGTGGTCTCATGGCCAATGCCTCGGAAAGAGAAGACCTGAAAGATGTGTAGTCTTCCGCCGGCAGACCCGCTATCAGGTCAAGATGGATATGGATATTCTCCCGTTCCACCAACCTGAGCAGGTTTTGGCGAATCTTCTCCACATTGGTCTTACGTTTGCAGTGTTCGAGTGTTTCCGGATTGGTGCTCTGGAGTCCGACTTCCAATTGCACCAGGCCCACTGGCATCTCTGCCAATATATCCATCGTTTCTTCATCAAAAAGGTCCGCACTGACCTCAAAATGAAAACAAGTACCTTCCGGAGCTAGCTTGCGGATGAAGCGCAGCACTGATTTGGTTCTATCACTGTTCAGATTGAAGGTCCGATCGACAAATTTGATGGTCTGGGGTTTATAGAGCAATAACCTTTCCAGTTCCGCATATACGATTTCCAGACTCTTGTATCTGGTCCGTTTTTCCAGAGATGAGAGACAATAAGCACAAGAAAAAGGACATCCCCGGCTTGACTCATAGTATATGAGCTTTTCCTGGTTGGCCTCCAAATCCTCATCACGGTATGGAAAATTCAGGCTATCCAAATCGAGATAGCCCCTTGGTGTAAACTGTCGGTCACGCAATAGCAGTCCTTTTATACCCGTAAGCGAGTTTCCAGCTAAGATTCTTTCCGTAAATTCCCTAAAAGTTTCTTCCCCTTCACCCATAAATATCCCTTCAATATCCGAGTGCTCCTCCAGGATCTGCACTCCTTGGCCAGTAGCCTCCGGGCCTCCTAGAAAGATACGGATATCGGGCAGGATTTTGCGGATTTCTCTCACAAATTCAAGTGTTCGTTCCCTGTTCCAGATATAGGTGGAAAACATAAGGATATCCGGTTCCCTAGCTGCCACCTCGGACAGGCAGGACATGAAGGGCATATTGATGGTCAGCTCCAGCAGCTGGACATTGTACTCCTCAGGCACATTGGCCCGCAGGGAATAAAGAGACAGGGAGCTGTGCACATATTTGGCATTGAAAGTAGTAAGTAGTATTTTCATTTTTATCCTTTTAAGGGGTATCCGGTCGGTATGAACAGTGACATGTAGATCTGGGTCGCATAGGAATCGCTCATACCGGAGATATAGTCGGTAACACGGCGTTCTTTCGTCTCCTCCGGGCCACGGTATTCCGCTGGCATCTCATCAGGATTATCCAGGTAGTGCTGGAACAGTTCCATAAGCAGCCGGCGCACCTTGACATCCTCTGTCTTGGCGGAAGAACCGACATAGACATGATTAAAAAGATAGGTCCTCAAGTCGTTCATGGCACCACCGACCATTTCGCTCATCTGAATCTGGCCCTCACCCTGACTAGTCTCAATCATATTTCTGACCATGGTATCAATTCTGGCACTATGGGAGCTACCTAGGATTGCCAGACAACCTTGTGGAATTTCTTCGATGGTTATGATGTTGGCCCTTAGGGCATCGTCGATATCATGATTGACATAGGCTATCCGGTCAGCGATCTTGACAATCTGTCCCTCCAAGGTCATCGGAAGGTCCGGTCCGGTATGGTTCAAGATACCATCTCTTACCTCGACAGTCAGGTTTAATCCCCTGCCGTTGTTCTCCAGCACCTCGACGATTCTAAGGCTCTGTTCGTTATGCTTGAATCCCCCAGTCAACAGGTCCGCCAAAACTGATTCGCCGGCGTGTCCAAAGGGTGTGTGCCCCAGGTCGTGTCCCAAGGCGATGGCTTCTACCAGGTCCTCATTCAAACACAGACTTCTGGCGATTGTCCTGGCGATCTGTGATACCTCCAAGGTATGCGTCAACCTGGTACGGAAATGGTCCCCACCCGGCGATATGAACACCTGAGTCTTGTGTTTTAGTCTCCGGAAGGACTTGGCATGCACGATACGGTCACGGTCCCTCTGAAAGGCTGTACGGATCTCACAAGGCTCTTCCGCGCGCACTCTACCCAGGCTATTTTTGCTGCGACAGGCTCTGTCGCTTAGTATCTGCTCTTCAATATTTTCCCAGCGTTCTCTATATAACATGGTGACTCCCTTAGTCTTTAAAATAAAAAAAATGAGGATGGAATATCCATCCTCATTGTATCATCTTTATCAGACGAAAAACAAACGTCTATTTGTTGTTCAGTACTGCATGTGCTGCAGCCAATCTTGCGATAGGTACTCTGAACGGTGAGCATGACACGTAGTCCAAACCAATACGGTAGCAGAAATCGATGGAAGAAGGATCTCCACCATGCTCTCCACAGATACCGAGCTTGATGTCCGGTCTGGTCATTTTACCTTTCTCACACGCCATTTCAACGAGTTGGCCTACGCCGGTCTGGTCAAGTCTTGCAAACGGATCCGACTCAAAGATTTTCTTTTTGTAGTAATCGTCCAAGAAGTTACCAGCATCGTCACGGGAGAAACCGAAAGTCATCTGGGTCAAGTCATTGGTACCAAAGGAGAAGAACTCGGCTTCCTTGGCAATTTCATCCGCGGTCAGAGCAGCTCTAGGAATCTCGATCATGGTTCCTACCATGTACTTGAGATCTGAGCCTTTTTCAGCAATGATGGAATCCGCAGTTTCTACCACGATATCCTTTACGTACTTCAGTTCTTTGATTTCGCCAACTAGCGGAATCATGATTTCAGGAACGATGTCGTAGCCCTTGCTTGCTTTTACCGCGATAGCCGCTTCAATGATGGCTCTGGCTTGCATTTCAGCAATCTCAGGATAGGTAACGGCCAAACGGCAACCACGGTGGCCCATCATGGGATTGAACTCGTGCAGCATGTCTACTTTGGCCTGCAAAGCCTCTGCGCTGAGTCCCATTTCCTTAGCCAGCTCGGCGATAGAATCCGCATCGTGAGGCAGGAATTCATGCAATGGGGGATCCAGCAGGCGTACGGTCACTGGTCTTTCTTCCATCGCTTCATAGATGCCTTCAAAGTCGCCTCTTTGCATCGGAAGTAATTTATCCAATGCTACTCTTCTTTCTTCCTCATTGGAAGCCAGGATCATTTTTCTTACTTCAGCAATTCTGTCTTCTTCGAAGAACATATGCTCGGTACGGCAAAGGCCGATACCTTCTGCGCCGAATTCGACAGCATTTCTGGCGTCTTGCGGCGTATCAGCGTTGGTTCTTACTTTCAGGGTACGAACTGCATCAGCCCAGGCCATGAAAGTAGCGAAGTTACCGGAAATCTCAGGTTCAACCGTCTTGATGGCTTCGCCGTAGATCTTACCAGTAGAACCGTCCAAGGAAATTTGGTCACCTTCCTTGTAGGTTTTTCCGCCTACGCTGAATATTTTTTTGTCTTCGTCAACAGTCAGTTCTCCACAACCGGATACACAGCAGGTACCCATACCACGGGCCACTACAGCTGCGTGGGAGGTCATGCCGCCACGAACCGTCAGGATACCTTCAGCGGCTGCCATACCTTCGATGTCCTCAGGAGAAGTCTCCAAACGTACCAGGATGACTCTTTCGCCGGCTTCATTAGCATTCTTAGCATCTTCAGCGGTGAAGTAGACTTTACCGGATGCAGCACCAGGAGACGCGGCCAAACCAGTAGCGATCACTTCGCCTGCTTCCAAAGCATCTTCATCGAAAGCCGGGTGCAGAAGCTGATCCAATTGTTTGGGCTCAACCTTCAGGATAGCCTCTTCAGGTGTGAGCATTTTCTCTTCAACCAAGTCAACAGCAATCTGCAGAGCCGCAGCAGCGGTTCTCTTTCCGTTTCTGGTCTGCAGGAAGTAAAGAGTACCTTTTTCAATGGTGAACTCCATATCCTGCATATCTTTGTAGTGGTTTTCCAGGTCGGTAGCGATGGTCATGAATTCCTTGTATACTACCGGCATATCTTCTTCCAAAGTAGAAATAGGCTTGGGCGTACGGATACCAGCAACAACGTCCTCACCTTGAGCGTTGATCAGGTACTCACCATAAATCAACTTCTCCCCGGTAGCTGGGTTTCTGGTAAAGGCTACACCAGTACCTGAATCATCACCCATGTTACCGAAAACCATCTGCTGTACATTAACTGCAGTACCCCAGCTGGCCGGGATATCGCTCATTCTTCTGTAGATGACAGCTCTGGGATTGTCCCATGATCTGAATACAGCGGTGATGGCTTCCATCAACTGCAATTTGGGATCTTGCGGGAAGTCCTCGTTCATCTGCTCTTTATAGATCGCCTTGAAGCGTTCCACGACTTCTTTCAAGTCATCAGCAGTCATGTCTGTATCAAATTCTATGTTCTTGGCTTCCTTGATGCTGTCCAATACTCTCTCGAAATTGGATTTGGGGATATCCTTTACTACATCTGAGAACATCTGGATGAAACGTCTGTAGGAGTCATATGCGAAACGAGGGTTCCCAGTAGCTTTCGCAAATCCTTCCACAGATACATCAGTCAGTCCTAAGTTAAGTACAGTATCCATCATGCCAGGCATGGAAGCTCTGGCGCCAGAACGTACGGAAACCAACAATGGAGTGGATTCATCACCAAAAAGCTTTCCTGAAAGCTCCTCTAGCTGTTTCATAGACTCGTCGATCTGAGCCTCAATTACAGCGTCAATTTTCTTTCCTTTTTCATAGTAGTCAGTACAGGCCTCCGTATTCACGGTGAATCCTTGAGGGATCGGCATACCCATCTTGGTCATCTCTGCCAAGTTGGCACCCTTACCTCCCAGAAGATTCTTCATTGAAGCATCGCCTTCACTAAACATGTACACAAATTTCGTTCCCATCTTGTTCCTCCCCAATCTTTATTTTTCCCCGGTAATCCCGGTGTTTTAACTGATTAAAATTCCTAGATAGTATAACACAAACCTACCCCGGATGCCACAAGTTGTTGCTCCGGATTACTCCGTCTCCACGATTTGCGAAAAATCGGCGATTTCTCTAGTCAGAGATGCTACCCGTCCCAGCAGAGCTAAGCGGTTTTCTCTAAGCGCCTCATCCTCAACCATAACCATAGTGTGCTCAAGGAAGTAATCTATATCGTCTTTCAGCTCAGCCACCAGCAGTAGTGCCTGATAGTATTCCTGTGATGCCTTGTGCTCGGTAATCTTCCCTTCAACCTTGCCAAGAGCGCCGGCCAAGCGCGTTTCCGGTTCCTCCTGCATCAATTCAGCAGTGAAGATGCCCCCTCCGGATTTCTGGCTCAGGTTGTTGGCGCGCTTTATGCCCTGCAACAGAGACGTGAAGGTGTCCGCACCAGAGAAACGTTCGATGGCGCGTGCTCTAAGCAATGTGTCATAGAACTGCAAAGACCGTACACCCATGACGGCATCCACCTGGTCATAGGATACGCCCCTGTCCTGCAGGTCCTTCTTTACACGTTGCAGGAAGAAATCCTCTACAACGTTTTCTTTCTCAAAGGATATGCGCTCGCCCAGAAGTGATTTGGCGAAATCTATGATTTCACTAAAATCCAGTTGTAATTCCTGCTTTAATACGATCTGTAAGATACCTTGAGCCGCTCTACGCAAAGCATAGGGATCCTGGGATCCCGTAGGAATCAGTCCCACGCCCATCACACCAACGATGGTATCCAGCTTGTCAGCCATGGCCACGATCTGTCCCGGCATACTGCTTGGTACGTCGTCTCCCTGAAAACGAGGCATATAGTGCTCACGGATACCCTGGGACACTTCTTTATCGTACCCGGCATAGTTCGCATAGTATTCACCCATGATGCCTTGCAGTTCAGTAAACTCCTTGACCACATGGCTGTTTAGGTCGTTCTTGCATAGGCTGGCGCAAGTGCTGATGTTCTCATTCATGACACCGAGCTTGTCAGCGATGAAAGTGGAAAGCGAAACGATCCGTTCTACCTTATCTTGATAACTTCCCAGTTTTTCCTGGAAGACGATCGATGAAAGCTTCTGACCCATATCAGCAAAAGGAAGTCTCCGGTCCTCTTCATAAAAGAATTTAGCATCCTCAAGCCTAGCCACCAGTACCTTTTCATTGCCCCTGGTCACTGTACCAATGTTCTTCTCAACGCCGTTTCTCACACCCACAAACAAAGGCTTCAGCTTGTTATTCATATCCACCACAGGAAAATAGCGCTGGTGCTCCTTCATCGGGGTGATGATTGCCTCTTTAGGTATGTTCAGGTATTCTGGATCGAACGATCCGCAGAACGCCGTAGGATATTCAACCAGCCAGACGACTTCCTCCAGCAGTTCCTCATCCTTTTCCAGATATCCGTCATTCTCACTGGCGGTTTCTTCGATCTCTTTTAGGATATGTCTCCGTCTCTTCTCGATGTCGACCATGACATAGGCATCTTCCAGTGTGTCCATGTAGCGGTCCGCACTCTTGATTTCCACTTGGTCAGATGAGAGGAAGCGGTGTCCCCTGGAGATTCTACCCGATTGTATGCCTGCAATGGTCACAGGAATGACCTCTTCATCCAAGAGGGCTACTACCCAACGGATAGGCCGCACGAATGAAGTCTCACCTTGGCCCCAAAGCATGTTCTTGGGGAAATTCAGGCTGTCCACAAACTGCTGTAAAAGAGCAGGCAGAACTTCTGTCGTTTCTTTTCCAGCTTTCTTGATGGAGGCGAATACATAATCCACACCGTCCAACGCCTGCAGCACCAGATGGGAAACTTCCACGCCCTGACCTCTAGCAAAACCTTGCGCAGCCTTGGTGGGCTCGCCTTCAGGATTGTATGCAATCTTCTTAGCGGGGCCTTTCACCATCTTAACAAGGTCTTCCTGTTCATCGGCGCACTGTTCAATATAGAGCACCAGGCGACGCGGTGTACCCATGATGCGCACCTGGCCATATGGAATACGTTCTTCCGCCAACAGCCCGGCCGCCTTCTCCTTCATTTGCTTCACGATACCGGGCATGAATCGTGCCGGTATCTCCTCGGTACCGATTTCCAATACTATTTCACTCATGCTAATTCTCCTTCAACAATGGGTAACCAAGGGCTTCTCTTTGCTCCACATAAGCCTTGGCGCAACTCTTCGACAGATTACGGATTCTGGCGATGTAACCAGTACGCTCCGTCACACTGATGGCTCCTCTGGCATCCAACAAGTTGAATGTATGGGAACATTTCAGGGCATAATCGTACGCCGGCAAAACCAGCTTCTTAGGGATAAGATTCATGGCTTCCTTCTCGTACAGATTGAAAAGTGAAAATAGCATCTCGATATCCGCATGCTGGAAATTGTATGTAGAGTAATCCACCTCATTCTGGTGGAACATATCTCCGTAGGTAATACCCTCGACCCATGTAATGTCGTAGCATGAGTCCAATTCCTGAATGTACATCGCGATCCGCTCAAGTCCATAGGTGATCTCCACCGGTATGGGCTTGCAGTCGATACCGCCACATTGCTGGAAATAGGTGAACTGAGTGATTTCCATACCGTCCAGCCATACTTCCCAGCCAAGACCCCAGGCACCCATGGTAGGTGATTCCCAGTTGTCTTCAACAAAACGTACGTCATGCTGGTTCAAATCGATTCCCAGCGCTTCCAGACTGCCCAAGTACAACTCCTGGATGTTGTCCGGTGACGGCTTCATAATCACCTGGTACTGGTAGTAATGCTGCAGTCTGTTGGGATTCTCCCCATAGCGACCGTCAGTCGGTCTTCTGCACGGTTCCACGTAAGCTGTGTTCCAGGGCTCAGGGCCCAATGCCTTGAGGAACGTGGCCGGATTCATGGTCCCGGCACCCTTCTCGATGTCATATGGCTGCTGGATGATGCATCCCGCATCTCCCCAATATTTGTTCAAGGTCAAAATCATATCTTGAAAATTCATGGTCTCACTCCTATATATAAAAACTTGTTAAGAAATCTTTATCTAGTTTACAACAAAACATATGTTTCTTAAATACGCATCCGCTTTATTTTCTTCAGGAAAGCACTGGATTTATGCTCCCGCTCCAGGATCTGGGTCATCATCAGTTCAATAAGGGCTTCCAGCTTCATAAGCAGCACCGGATTCTCCAGCTGGCTGTTGTCTGTCTTCAGATCCATCCCTTTTAGCAACCGATAATAGGCCAACAGTTCTTGGTCCAAAAGGTATCCGTCAGGGCTTCCGCAGTCTGTACAGATCAGACTTCCTTCTGAAGCTTGGTAGCGAAAAGATTTTAGTTCCTCCACCGATTTGCCGCAACAGCTGCAACCATCAATCAGTGGTGCGTACCCCAGGATGTCGAAGCTCTTTATCATGAAGGACAATGAAGCAATATTGGACGTAGGCTTTCTTTTGTCCATATAATTCAAGGTCAACAGAAACAGGTAGCAAAGCTCCACATAGGGATCATGAGGGTGAAGCACCTGTATCAGGTATTCCGACAGGTAACTGCATTCCACAATCTTGTCGAAATCAGTATGGATGGCGCTGAATCCCTCAATCAGGACACCCTGATTCAGATAATCCATATTCTTACCTTCACTGAGCTCCAATTCGCTGTATGTGAACGGTTGGACTAACGCGCGGTTCTTGCTCTTCATCTTTCGAACTCCCCGGGCATAGAAATCCACCCGGCCTCGTTCCTTAGTAAAAGCGACGACGATTTTATCCGATTCCCCGTAGTTCTTCCCTTGCAGGATGATGGCTTTGGTAATATAGCGTTTCTTCATTCTTAGTCCCTGGTGAATCCGAAATTTTTGATATCCATTTCACTGCGTTGCCACGACTCTTTCACTTTAACCCAGAGTTCCAGAAAGACTTTGCTCCCCAGAAGAACCTGAATATCTTTTCTGGCTAAGCTACCAATTTCCTTCAAGAGTGCCCCATTCTTACCGATGACGATGCCTTTTTGGGATTTTCGCTCCACGAAGATTGTAGCTGCCACATAAATCATCTGTTCCGAGCGTTCCTGGATCAGGTCGATCTGTACCGCCACCGAATGTGGCACTTCCTCTCTAGTAACCATTAGGATCTTTTCCCGGATCAGTTCCGCCATGATTAGTCGCTCAGGCTGGTCGGTTACCATATCTTCCGGGTAATACTTCGGGCCCTCTGGAAGCAGATTCTCCAGCTCCTGCAGGAGTCCCTCAACATTATCGCCGGTCTTGGCCGACAAAGGCACAACTCCGGTAAAATCCATCTTGTGGCTATACCGCCCGATGATGGGGAGTAGCGCTTCTCTGGTCACCATGTCTGTCTTGTTGATGGCTAGCAAGGTCTTGGTACCAGCTTTCTTGAGCTGGGCCATGATGAACTCCTCACCAGCCCCGAATTTCATCGTAGCATCCACCACATAGACCACCACATCCACACCTTTGAGGGTGTTTAACGCAGTATCCACCATATACTCCCCAAGCTTGTTCTTGGGTTTGTGAATGCCAGGCGTATCCAGAAATATCGCCTGCATGGTATCCGTAGTATGCACACCGGTAATCCGGTTTCTGGTGGTATGCGGTGTCTCGCTCATGATGGCGATTTTTTGTTTTAGAATATGGTTCATCAGGGTAGATTTCCCTACATTGGGTCTTCCCACGATGGCAACAAATCCAGATTTAAAATTATCCAACTTATTCCTCTTTCTCTTTCATACTAAAGGCGCCTGGCAATAGCTGGGCAGCCGTAGAACGGAACAGTCCAGCCGGTGAATCCAGCACGACCTCCAGATCGGGGGAGAATTCAGTCATCACCTGCCTGCAGGCGCCGCAAGGGCTATTGATGTATTCCGAATCGGACACGATGGCCATAGCACTAAATCTCTGCCTGCCTTGCCCCACAGCCGAAAATATGGCGTTTCGCTCGGCACAGACCGTCAAACCGTAACTCGCATTCTCCACGTTTACGCCTGTATATATACTGCCATCCACGGCCAGGACTGCCGCTGCTACATGTACCTTAGAATACTTGGCATATGCATGCTTTAGTGTCTCTCTGGCCCTGGCTAACAACATCACTTCTGTTTGCCTATCCATAATGCGCCCCCTATAATACTTTTGTGCGTTCAAGAATGCTTAAGAGTACAATCACTCCAATGGCCACTGAGATCAATGAGGCGAACAGCACACCGCCAGCAGCTACATCCTTAGCGGTCCAGGCCAAAGGATGGTATTCCTTCTCCACCTTAACGTCAATCAGATTCTCGATGGCTGTATTAAATAATTCCGCCACCAAGACCAGTCCGCTTGCCAAGAGCACTAGCGCCATCTCCATCTTGTTGGCGCCGAGCAATGCAAAAACCAGAATAGCCGCCGCGAACAGCACCAAATGGATCTTCATATTACGCTCAGTGGTGCAGGCGTGTATCAGTCCGCGCACACTGTCCCGAAGGCTTTTGCGAAACGGTCTTTTCATAGTTCCCTCGTGATCTGGAACGCGGTAAGAATCTCTTCCTCCCGTTTTCTCATGCATTTCTTGTCTTCTTCTACCTCATGTTCGTAGCCTAGCAGATGGAGCATGCCGTGCAGTGACAGGTAGCATACTTCCCTAAGAGGGCTATGTCCGTATTCCTCAGCTTGCATTAGTGCGCGCTGATAGTCAATGACGATATCCCCCAGCAGACTCAGGTCCTCGTCCAAAATTGTCGGTTCGTCATCTAGGGATTCGCTCATGGCAAAGGACAGTACGTCAGTGACCTGGTCCTTCCCCCGGTAATCCCGGTTCAAAGTCTGGATCTCCTCGTCATCAACGAAGGTGACACCCACTTCGCGTTCCCCCTGGATATTTTCCAGCTCCAAGGTACGCTCCAACAAAGACTTCAAAATTTCTTCCAAGTTATCAGGAAGCTGGGTTGGTTGCTGGTTGGTTAGTATCAGTTCCACTCTGATCCTGCCTCCTTTCCACTTCTTTGGCCAATTTCTCAGGATACTCCACCCGCTGGTGGTAGATACCCGACAGAATGCGGATGAAGGCTTTGGCAATGACCTCAAGCTCTCTGAATGTCAATTTGGATTCAGACAACTGGTTCTCATCGAATTTTTCCCTGATGATCTTGCGCACGAATCCTTCAACCCGGCCCAAATTGGGATTCTTCAACGAACGCACACTAGCTTCAACCGTATCGGCCAGCATCACGATGGCAGCCTCCTTGCTTACCGGCCGCTTCCCATCATAACGGAATTCCTCCTCATTGATTTCCGTGCCCTCCACCTCCTGCGCTTTGCTGTAGAAGTAGCGGACCAAGGAATCTCCGTGGTGGGTTGCGATGAACTGCTGCAGGGATGGCGGCAGCCCATATTCTTCCGCCAGCTCCAACCCGTCCTTCACATGGGATGTGATTATCAGGGTGGAAAGTCTGGGGCTCAGTTTTTCATGGGGATTCTCATCCAATCCCTGTTGGTTTTCAATAAAGAAATATGGACGTTTCAGTTTGCCGACATCATGGTAAAACGACCCAACGCGGGCCAGCAACCGGTCGGCGCCCACAGCTTCGGCCGCAGCCTCCGCTAAGTTACTGACCACAATACTGTGATGATAGGTTCCCGGTGCTTCCATAAGCAACCTTTTTAGTAACGGTTGGTTTGGATCCGAGAATTCCAGCAATTTTACCGGGGTCGTGATCTTAAAGAGCGTCTCGAAATACGGCAAGGTACCGATGGCCAGAACTGATGACAGGAAACCACCGGCAATTCCTAAACCGATGGAGACCAACATGGTTGAACCCTGATAATTCAAGAACCACCCTAACGCCAGGATACTCGCAGCATTGATACCACCAATATAGAGGGCGGATTTCATCAGGTCGCCGCGATGCCCCACCCGTGCCACCGAGAAGACGCCGATGTAGCCCGATAGAATCGCTACCAATGCATATTCGTAATGAA
The DNA here is from genome assembly GCA_030625965.1 of Clostridia bacterium. Classification (GTDB taxonomy): domain Bacteria; phylum Bacillota; class TC1; order TC1; family UBA5767; genus UBA5767. The sequence goes on along the minus strand of DAOUPV010000003.1, from coordinate 31,215 downwards.
AATCCGCTACGACCCCCAGCAGAATGGCCAATATGGTCGAAAGCATCAATCCAATCTCATTGTCGAGCAGAATGGTCGTCAACATACCGATCGCGGCTACCGGCGCCATGTAAAAGAACAGGTCCTCATAGCCTGAAGCCATGGAGATCCGTGCGAAAATCTCATTCATCAAGAGACCGATGACAATCAGTAGAGCCAGCAGCCTCAGATAGCTCTCATGCTCCGGTACTTCGGGCCGGTAATGGAACAGAAACCATACGATGATACCATAGAGGATCAGCAGCATAATGGCGATGGCTAACAGGCCCAAGTAGGTTTCCTCGCGGATGGATGTATTGGTCGACGTAATCATCTCATAGAGAATCGGGGTAACCAATTCACCCTCTTCGACCAGCACCTCGTCCTGGGTTATGTTCACAATGACCGGTTCGACAGCCGCCGTAACTTCCTCGATGCGTTTGGATGTCGCCTCATCGTCATAATGCAGCGTCTCGATCAAGGTGATATGATCCAGAATGCCTACGAGCAGGGTCTTTGATTCCGTAGGAAGCATGGAACTCATCACTTCCTCCAGCATGTTCTGACGCGCAATTTCAACACCGGAGAACTGGACCCCGGCTTCCATATACTTGCGAACCAATCCCACCGCATATTCCTGTATCATCTCAACTTCAATATCTTCGGTCGTGATAACAAAGTGCACCGTTTCCGGTTCCAAATCAAGCACCTCGTAATCCGTAGGAATCTCTTCTTCCGATTCCGGATCCAACACCGACAGCCTTGCCTCATAGTCCTCTCGCTGGTCGCTGATACCAATAAACAGGGTCTGGATTTCCTCTGAGATACTGTCCAACGCATTCTGATCCACCACCATGACCGGTGATATGGACCCGATGGCATCTTCCTCGGCCTGATCCGTCAATATCTTAGATTCATAACTCACATCATTGGATGCTGTGATGGTAGTCGGGCTGGGATATCCTTCGGATATGCTCTGGCTTCGACTCATATATCCGCTGCCCATGATGATCAGACTGACAATATATAGTATTACAAACAGCGCCCCTCTTCTGGCACGCGCCGTTTTCAGTATCTGATGCCGTTCCTTCTGATTCTTTCTTTTTTTTCTGGTCTTCGAGGACTCTTTCTTTATTCTGCGTTCAAAAATTCCCATTTCAGATTCCTCCTGATCGATCTAGTTATTGCTTGCATCCTGCTCATAAGCACGGATGATCTCTTTCACTAGTGGATGTCGTACCACATCGGTTTCCGTCAAGGCATAAAACTCGATGCTCGGTATGTTCTGCATTATTTTCTGACACTGCTTCAACCCGGATTTTTTGCCTCCTGGTAGATCGACCTGGGTCAGATCCCCGGTGACGACCGCCTTGGAATTGAACCCGATCCGAGTGAGAAACATCTTCATCTGTTCCTCAGTAGTATTCTGGGCTTCGTCCAAGATGATGAAGGCATTGTCAAGTGTCCGGCCCCGCATATATGCCAAGGGGGCGATCTCAATCACGTTTCTTTCAATCAGCTTATTGGAGTTCTCCTGACCCAGAAGGAAATTCAGCGCGTCATACAAGGGTCGTAGATATGGATCTATCTTCTCCTTCAGGTCCCCGGGGAGAAAACCCAGGCTTTCTCCGGCCTCAACCGCCGGACGAACCAGGACGATCCGCTCTTTTTTCTTTCTTTTCAGGTCCCGGATGGCCATCACCACCGCCAGAAAAGTCTTTCCTGTACCTGCCGGTCCTATACCGAAAACGATATCATTGTTTTCCATGGTCTGGATATATTTCTTCTGGCCCGCAGTCCTAGCCCGAATGGATTTCTTGGTCGGAGTCGTGTAAACGACATCTTTCAGGTTGGCAGCTGAATTGTCGGCACCGCTTTTCTCCTCATCCAGCTGGTAATATACGTCAGTGACCAGTAGCTGCTTCTTGATGCGGTACAGCTCAATCAGGTTGTTGATCACTTTCTTGGCGGACCTGACTGCAGCGTCTTCACCCTGGATAGTCAGTTCGTTGCCCCGCGCCAATATGGATACATTCAACTGGTCTTCAATGGTTTTTAGATATGCGTCTTCACTGCCGAATAGTGCTTGTGCTTCGTCATTGGTCAACACATCTATCTTCATAGAATCGTTTTTTTGCATACTTCCTCCTTGCGCACGTCTATTTTACCATAGAATCATCCTCTTAAATACATATCTTCGCAAAGCAAAATAGGCAGCCCGTCAACCAAACTGCCTATCGTCTACTCATTCACTATAACCATCAACAACCCGCTGTTGAAGCGGATGGAGACAGTGTCCTGCGTGGCCACGTTGCTCATACCACGGCTCGTCCCGAAATCTAGCTGTTCATCCGTTAGAGGATACTTTAATCCTGCATAACAGATCCCTGTACTCTCCATCAGGGGAATCGCCGATACCGTTTTTCCCAGCGCACCCTCAAGATACAAGCTATTATAGCGATCATTCAGGAAATAGGTCCAGCTCTGCTCACTCAGAATCCTCATCCTGGCCTTCTGGCTCATGCGGGCAATCAGTAAATAATTGGTGAACAGATGGTCGATCCGACCTCCGTCCAACCCCACAAAAACCAAATCAGTGCCGCCACGTTCCAACGCTACCTCTATGGCCAGCTCCGTATCCGTCCAATCCTTGTCCACGGGATAGGAAATAAACTCCACACCCAGGTCTTCGAAATAGAAGCGTACACTCTCATCGATCGAGTCCAGATCGCCGCAGATCACATCGGGAGTAAGGCCCCACCTGTAAGCATGATTGGCCCCAGAATCAGCACATATGATTTTTCTGGCCTGCCACTCAATCTTGTCCTTAAGAGATATGGACGGCGGTGCCCCGCCGCCCATAATCAACCAATCAGTGTTATCCATGTCTTTTCCTCAGTGCTACAGGTTCGGAAAGAATCTCTTTCCAGATTATCCTCTTGGCCCAGACACTGTGAGAAGTACGTTTCATAGCAGGAGCACCAGGCGTCCCTTTCGGCTCAGCCGTTTTCCTGGCAGCACGGAAATCTACTTCTGCTGCCAACGGATGGGCCGAACCCTCCATCAGTGTAGAGCGGGTATCCTGGTAGGCCATGGACCCTTTGGCATAAGCCCCTTCAGTGGATACTCCTTCAGAGTCAGATGGTTTTCCTTCCATCCCCGTGCCTTCTGTTGAGGTTTTCATATGCACATCTTGTATGCATTCCCCTTCCACGAGTGTCACGGGAATCTCTTGCTCAAAAGAAGCCGGGGTTGAATGTTTTACCGTCTTCTCTTTTTCCTCGGCCAACTCCTCGAAGTTTTCCGTCAATTGCTCAAAGAACCTCTTGGCGCTTACATCCAGATCAGCTTTTGGCATTTTTGGTCTGGACGTATTGTACTTTCCTGATCTCTTTTTCTTTTCCATTATTTTGGAAACTATACCGATGATCAGGAATATTATCCAAAGTCCTTCCATGAGAACCTCCTATCTAGCTATTCTCATCACCTATCTTCATATCCTCGCCAGCCTCTTTAGAGATAGCTTCTCTCATGCCAGTATCTGCCATGATATTTTTCAGGTTGTAGTAATCCATGACACCCAGGTTACCACTCCTAAGAGCCTCGGCCAACGCTTTGGGCACTTCGGCTTCCGCTTCCACAACCAAGGCTCTCATTTCCTGAACCCTGGCTTTCATTTCCTGTTCCTCAGCCACGGCCATAGCTCTTCTTTCTTCTGCTTTGGCCTGGGCGATGCGTTTGTCGGCTTCCGCCTGATCAGTCTGCAACTGGGCTCCAATGTTTCTGCCGACATCTACATCCGCGATGTCGATGGATAGGATCTCAAAAGCCGTACCGGCATCCAGACCTTTTTTCAGCACCATCTCAGAAATGCTGTCCGGATTCTCAAGCACATCTTTGTACCTGATGGCTGAACCGACAGTAGTAACGATACCTTCACCAACCCTGGCGATGATCGTTTCCTGACCGGCACCACCGACCAGACGGTCGATATTGGCTCTCACAGTCACTTTGGCTTTGGCACGTACTTCAATGCCGTCCTTGGCCACTGCCGCAACGATCGGGGTCTCGATGACGATGGGATTAACGCTCATCTGCACCGCCTGCAGCACATCACGGCCTGCCAGATCGATGGCGGCCGCTCTTTCAAACTTCAAAGGAATCTGTGCCCGCTCGGCAGCGATCTGAGCATCAACTACCCTGTCAACGTTACCGCCGGCCAGATAGTGGGCTTCCAAGCTGTCTCCGTCCACATGGAGACCGGCTTTGTCCGCCTTGATCCAAGGTCCCACGATCCTTGCGGGCGGCACTCTTCTTAAGCGCATCCCTACAAGATTAACTATTCCAACCTTTACACCTGCGGCCAACGCGCTGATCCAGAGCGCTACCGGGATGAAGGTTAGAAGCAATGCAAACAGAATTATGAAGAGCAGTAAGATAAATAGTGATCCAAATAGTGTAGCTGGCATTATTCATTCTCCTTTTCGATTTTTTCAACAAAAACTTTTCCGCCTACGACTTTCAACACCCTTACGGGTGTGTCCGCCGTAAGATAACCACCTTGCGTCAAAGCATCCACCAGTTTCCCGTCGATGCGCACCGTACCCGCCGGCCTCAGATGGCTGACTGCGATACCGGTCTTGCCCTCCAGTTCCTTGAGCTCAGGAGATACAGCCACATACCCGCTTTCCGTATCCGTTCCCTTGCGCAGGATCAATCTGGAAAAGGCATGCCTCGTGGGCAACACCCGAATCAGCAGTACGATGATAATGATTGCTCCGATCAACGCTACCACGATTGACTGGATAGCCGTCGTAGCATCCGGCGCAGCCACGAAGATACTGGCGAATATGGCGATAAATCCGGCAACGCCTGCAATCCCGAAGCCAGGTATGAAGAATACCTCAGTGACCATCAGCACCAAACCCAGCAGGAATAGGAATACCGCTTCCCAACCACTCAGTCCGGCCAGCATGCTACCTCCGAAATAAAGTCCCAAAGAAATGAATCCAATTGCTCCCGGCACACCGAAACCTGGCGTGAATATCTCGATGAAGATCCCAGCCAATCCGACCATCAGCAAAATGGTGCTCACCACCGACGAGGTCAGCAAGTCGGCTAGCACGTCAGACGGTTCCTTGGCTACTGTGTACACGACAGTAAGGTCGTTGTCTACAAGAAACTCCGCTTTGGTCTGGTATACGCCGTCTGTCATGCCGTACGCCTGGGCTTCATTGGTGGTAAGTGTCAACAATTTACCCGGTTCCACCAAATCATCTATCGCTACATCCTCATCGGACATAGCTCTGGCGATCAAGGGATCCCGACCGTTCTTCTCCGCCATGGCGGCCAATTGGGCCGACCAGTAGGATACCGTCTTTTCATCGGCTTTTTCCGAGCCGATCCTCGGTTCCGCTGCTCCAATCGTGGAGCCTTCCAGCATATAATACTCATCGGCAGCCAGAGCAATGAAGGTGCCAGCTGAGATGGCTCCTCCGTCCACCAGCACGATGGTCGGTACCTTACCCATGGTCCGTCCGATTTCCAGGGCGGAATCTATGCGTCCACCTGGTGTGTCAAGCACCACGAGGATGGTTTCGACATCTTGTTCCAAGGCCTCCTCGTAGATACCAGCCATCCAGTGCGCCTGGCTCGGCGTTACTTCGCCTTCAAATTCCACTTCCCATACATCTGCTGCCAGAGCAGTTTGTCCAGGCAATAGCAGCAACAGGAGCAAAGTTAGAATAGTCCGTACAATTCTCATTTTTCCCCCTTTTTCATTAACAGCCTTAAATATATGATAATTAATATTTTGCATTAATGCAAGGATAACGCCTCTCTATCTGAGGTTTTCACCAGGTGCTGATGCAATATCCGCATCCAGAAAAACCCTCTCTAAAGAGTTAAAAGTCTGGTATAAAATATACCAGACTTTTTTCTAAACTATTTAAACTTACGTTTACGAGCAGCTTCAGACTTCTTCTTCTTCTTAACGCTGGGCTTCTCGTAGTGCTCTCTCTTACGTACTTCGGAAAGTACGCCGGCTTTTTGACAGGATCTTTTGAATCTTCTCAATGCGGAATCAAGAGATTCATTTTTTCCTACTTTAACTTCACTCACTGTATCATCTCCCTCCCTCCGCTAGCAGCTTTCGTTAGCGCGGGGGCATAAATATATCCCCTAACATCTTCTAACATTATACATAAGCATGTGGGCCAAGTCAACTATCCAATTGGACCTAGTTTTCTTCCTCCCAAAATATGGTAATGGAGGTGGTCGACAATCTGGCCGGAATCCGGTCCGTGGTTGCTCAAAACACGGTACCCGTTCTCGTCCAAGCCCTGTTCTGTGGCAATATCGCGTATGGTCAGCATCATGCGTCCCAGCATATCCGCGTCCTGTGCCTCAATAGTGGCCAGTGAAACAATATGCTTCTTAGGAATCACCAGGATATGTACCGGTGCGACCGGATTGATGTCTTTGAATGCCAGAAGCTCTTCATCCTCATATACTTTGGTGCTGGGCAACTCGCCCTGAGCGATCTTACAAAAAATGCAATCCATTGTTTAGCTCCTCTCCACCAGCCTGGCTACGAGTCCATCCTGATCACAGGCTGTAACCTCTACGTCAATGATACTATTTTTTTCCACTGTCTTCAATTTTTCGCCTGTCACATCCAGACATCTTGTCCACTGATAGTTTTCACTGTAGCCGGCGCAGATTTTCTGGCCATCCTGTTCGAAGACCTTTTCTACCAGCACCTGGGTACGACGTCCCACCTGGACCTCACAGAAATTCCGTTTCAACCGTTTCTTAAGTAAAAGCATCTGCTGCATTCTCTTGTCTTTCACAGCATCATCGATCTGGTCGGGATAAGCTGCCGCCTTGGTATTCTTTCTGGGGGAATACTTGAAGACATGTATGTCCGCAAATCCCATCTCTTCTACGAATGCCAGCGAGTTCAAGTGCTGTTCATCAGTTTCCCCTGGAAAACCCACCATCACATCGGTGGTGACGGATACATTGGCAACTTTGCCTTTTACTGCGAGAATCAGACTACGGTACTCATCCGCCGTATATCCCCTTTTCATGCGCAGTAGCACATCATCATCCCCGCTTTGCAGGGAGATATGAAAATGATTCAGCAAGGGTGCACCCTCGAGCAGCACGCTTCGCAAAGATGGTGTAAATTCCTTGGGATCAAGGCTTCCCAACCGGATTCTCTCAATTCCTGAAGGAATCACATCTTCTAACAAACGACCCAGATCGTAGCCCTCGAGATCCTGCCCATAGGCACCAGTATGGATTCCTGTGAAAATGATCTCCTTGACATCCTCCCGCACCAGATGTTCTACGGCTGCCAGAACATCCTGGGGATCCCTGGATCGCACCGGTCCTCTGGCAAAGGGTATGATGCAATAGGTGCAAAACTGCTGGCAACCTTCCTGGATCTTGATAAAAGCTCGGGTCCGACCGGTATGTGACGTGGGTAATTCCTCATATTCTCTTTCACGGAGAATATCCCCCACGATGTCGATCTGCTGATCGTCGGGTCCTGTTTGAGCATCCTGCAACAACCTAAGCAGTTCATGACGTTTTTTTGTGCCGATCAGGATATCTGGTTTTTCCTCATCCGCGATATCCTGGTCGCTGACTTGGACATAACACCCGCTGACTACTAACGTAGCCTGGGGGTTGTCACGTCTGGCTTTATGCATAGCCTGTCTGGACTTGGCATCGGCCATATTGGTAACGGTGCAGGTATGCACGATGACCACATCGGCCGGTTCACCGAAGGCTACTTCCTGATACCCCGCTTCATTTAAAAGCGCCCGGTAACTGTCCGCTTCTGTCAGATTGACGCGGCAACCGAAGCTCTGTATCGCATACTTAATACTCATGATTTGTCCCCGAACTCATAATATACGCACCCCAGAGCCAACAATCCAGCTGTCTCTGTGCGCAGCGTACGCCGGCCCAGACTCACTGAGCGAATCCTCTTCGATTGCAACCACTCGATTTCCTCCGGGTCGAATCCGCCTTCCGGTCCCACAATCAGGTAGATGGACTCCTCTGAAATTTCAGAAAGCACATCCCTTAATGCCGTAGTTTCCTCATCTTCATAGAGTGCCAGCACAGCACCCGTCTCTAGCGTCCCTGATGCTAGAAGCGCCTTCAAGGTGCTCACAGGCATCACTGAAGGTACAATGCCCCTACGGCACTGCTTGGTGGCTTCTCTGGCGATTTTCTGCCAACGTTCCTGCTTCTTGCTGGCTTTCTCTTCATTGAGGCGGACATCCGAACGTCTGGTGCTGACCGGATAGATCTCATGCAAACCAAGTTCTGTTGCTTTCTGGACGATATAGTCCATCTTGTCGCCCTTGCAGAGGCCCTGGATCAGGCAGACCTTTCTGGCCAGCTCCCTGTCTATGTTCTTTGTCTGCAAGATATTCGCTCTGATCATCTGGTCCTCAACAGCTTCTATGCTGGCTAGATAGAGATGGTTCTGTCCGTCGAGCAATTCAATCCTGTCACCGACCTTCTTACGCATGACCCGCGTAATATGGTGTGTCTCTTCTCTTGAGACCAGCGCCGTCTTTTCGTCCAGCAATGTCTCTAGATAGTAGCGGTTGGCCATCAGATCTTTCTCCCGACCAACGTGTACCATTCTGAATCCAGTATCTGTTCAACAATCTCAAAGCCGTTGTCCGACATCGACTGCTCCACTTTTTCGATTTTCTTGTCCAGCACTCCGGATACAATGACCAGACCGCCCGGTCGTAGTACGTTTTTGGTCTGAGGCAGAAGGGCTACAATCAGATCGGCAATCAGATTGCCAACAATGAGATCGAAAGTCCCTTGGATGCCCACCAGCAAATCATTCAGGCAGACTTCTACAATATCCTCTACCTGGTTTTCCAAAATATTGCGCTTTGCAATCTTGATGGCTGTGGGATCATTATCTACCGCCAAAATGCCACTTGCCCCCATCTTGGCCGCAGCGATGCCTAAAATTCCAGAACCGCAACCCGCATCAATTACCCGGTCGTCTGGCTGGAGGTATTTTTCCATGAAGCGCAGCGTATGTTCAGTGGTCGGGTGTTTGCCCGTACCAAAGGCCATACCTGGATCCAGTTTCACAACAATTTCTCCGGCACTCGCATCATACTCCTCCCAGCTGGGAGAGATGACCAAATGTTCTCCGACCTTTTCTGTCTTATAGTAGCCCTTCCAGTTGGTTTCCCAATCTTCGTCCTCGATCTTTTGCAGACTCAGTTCAGCATTGGAATCTGCGAAATAGTCCGAAAGATTTTCTAGTTTTTCACGGAATCCACGCAATCTTTCACGCAAAAATTCATCATCGGGAAGATATCCTTTGACCAGTACATTTTCAGCATCCAGTACTTCCTGAGGAGACGCATAGACATCCCATAACCCTTCTTCTTCATATGTTTCCCAGGTCTTGGTATCCTCTATGACCACACCGTTCGCTCCTGCTTCATAAAACAGATTGATTACGGCGTCCTTGGCTTCTTCTCCCACATTTACAGTGATTTCTTCCCATCTCATGTTTTGGCTCCTTTTATTCGAAAACGTCTTTTACTTTTTCAAAAAAACCTTTGTTCTTGGCATGCGGCTTCACTTGCTTCCCTGTGAGCCCCTCCCTGAAGGATTTAAGCTGTTCCTTCTGTTCATCACTCAGGTTAGTGGGGGTCACGACTTCCATATGGAAAATATGATCCCCTCGGCCTTCACCACGTAGTTTCCTGGCGCCATGACCCTTTAGCTTGATGGTATCCCCATACTGTGTTTCCCCTGGTACTTCTAGCGTGAGCTCTCCGTCCAACGATTCCACAAGTACATCGTCACCCAATGCAGCCTGTACGAAATCGATGCTTACGGTGCTGTGGATATGATCCCCGTCACGTGTGAAGATCTTGTGTGGCTTCACATCGATGAATACATAGAGGTTGCCGTTCGGTCCCCCGTAGTAACCGGCATCACCCTCACTACTTACACGCAGGCGGGCACCTTTTTGCACACCACCTGGTATGTTCAGATGGATTTTCTTCTTATTTCTCTTTCTGCCCTGACCATCGCATTCACCGCAAGGTTCTTTGATGGTTTTCCCTGTACCCTGGCAGACATGACAGGTCCTGGATGTCTGGAAACGTCCGAACGGCGTCTGTTGCACGACCGTCTCCTGGCCGCTTCCTCCGCAATTGGAGCAGGTTTCCACATCGGTTCCCGGCTTTGCACCGGTACCATCACAGGCTTCACACTCTTCGATTCGGACAACATCGATATCTTTTTCTGTACCAAAACAGGCTTCTTCAAAAGAAATCCTCAGATCATAGCGGAGATCTTCACCCCGGATGGGTCCCTGTTTCTGTCCTGCCGCTGAGCGACCGCCGAAAAACATGTCGAAAATGTCTCCGAATCCATTGAACTCCATCCCGTTGAAATCAAAGCCCTGGCCGTTCATGCCGGCATGACCGTAGTTGTCATACTGATAACGCTTGTCCTCATCCGACAGTATAGAATAAGCCTCTTGCGCTTCTTTGAATTTGGCCTCCGCCTCATCCTCTTTGTTTACATCCGGATGGAACTGCCTAGCCATTTTCCGGTATGCCTTCTTGATTTCCGCCGGGTCGGCATTCTTCTCTACACCCAGCACCTCATAGTAATCTCTTTTCGTCTCCATATCTCCCAATCCTTTGTCTATCGTCTTCTGCTATTATACTTGTTTGCCGGCAATAAACCAACACCCAAACGAAGGCGCACCGAAGTGCGCCTTCATTTCTATTTGGATATGCCTTTTGTTATTCGTTGTCGTCAACAACCTCATAATCTGCATCCACAGGTTCGTCATCACTTGAATCACTTGAATCAGCAGCACCGGCATCTGCTTCGCTGGCGGCCTGATAGACCTTAGTGGAAATCTCATTCAACACAGCAGTCAAGGAAGAAGTGTTCTCCTTCATTTCTGTAATGTTGCCACTATCGATGGCTTTCTTAAGTTCTTCACGTGCGGCATCGACTTTCGCCTTATCCTCATCGCTCACTTTGTCACCTAAATCTGTGATGGCCTTTTCGGACTGGTAGTACAAGGCATCTGCTTCATTCTTGGTGTCGATCTCTTCTTTTTTCTTGGCATCCTCTTCAGCATATTTCTCTGCATCGTTAACCATCTTTTCAATATCTTCATCCGACAGACCGGAAGAAGCCTGGATGGTGATGTGCTGGGATTTGCCTGTGCCCTTGTCTTTCGCGGAAACCTTCAGGATACCATTGGCATCAATATCGAAAGTCACCTCTACCTGAGGAATGCCTCTTTGTGCCGGTGGGATTCCATCCAGAACGAAATTGCCCAACGTCTTGTTATCCGATGCCATTTTTCTCTCACCCTGAACCACGTGGATCTCAACACTCGGCTGATTGTCAGATGCAGTGGAAAATACCTGGCTCTTGGAGCTTGGAATGGTGGTATTACGCTCGATGAGCATAGTAGACACACCGCCCAAGGTCTCAATGCCCAGGGACAGCGGAGTGACATCCAGCAGCAATACATCATTGACCTCGCCGGTCAATACGCCGCCTTGGATGGCCGCGCCCAAAGCCACACATTCATCCGGGTTGATGCCTTTGTAGGCGTCCTTAGCAGTAATTTTCTTAATCGCTTCCTGTACTGCCGGGATTCTGGTGGAACCACCGACCAGGATTACCTTGTCGAGCTCTGATGCGCTGATGCCTGCGTCCTTAAGTGCCTGTTTGGCAGGTCCTACGGTCGCTTCCACCAAGCTTTCAGTCAACTCATCGAATTTAGCACGGCTCAGGTTAAGATCCAAGTGCTGCGGTCCCTGTTCGTTGGCCGTGATGAATGGTAAGTTGATGTTGGTGGTAGTAACGGTAGATACTTCGCATTTGGCTTTCTCCGCCGCTTCTTTCAGACGTTGCATTGCCATCTTGTCATTGGACAGGTCGATACCGTGGCTCTTCTTGAACTCGGCAATCATCCATTCCATAACCTTCTCGTCGAAATCGTCGCCACCCAAGTGGTTGTTGCCACTGGTCGCCTTCACTTCAAAGACACCGTCTCCAAGGTCCAGGATGGATACGTCGAAAGTACCGCCACCCAAGTCGAATACCAGAATGGTCTGTTCATGGTCACTCTTATCCAAGCCATATGACAGAGACGCTGCAGTCGGCTCGTTTACGATCCGTTTGACGTCCAGACCGGAGATGCGGCCTGCGTCTTTGGTTGCTTGTCTCTGAGAGTCGGAAAAGTATGCAGGCACCGTGATGACTGCATCTTTGATGGGTTCACCAAGATAAGCCTCTGCATCTGTTTTCAATTTCTGAATGATCAGTGCCGATACTTCTTGTGGTGTATATTTCTTTCCTTGCAGTTCTACTGTATAATCGGTACCCATTTGTCTCTTGATGGACATTACCGTATTGTCCGAGTTGGTGATAGCCTGTCTTTTGGCCACCTGTCCCACTAGACGCTCACCGTCCTTGGTGAAAGCCACAACTGACGGAGTCGTGCGGTTACCTTCTGCATTCGGAATTACTACAGCTTCTCCACCTTCCATGACGGACATGCAAGAATTCGTTGTTCCTAAGTCAATACCTAATATTTTACTCATTATTCCTCCTTATTTTGCGCAATATTTGCCAACCTTCACCATGCTGGGTCGGATTACCTTACCGTTTATGGTGTAACCTCGTTGCAAGTCTTCAACTACTACATCATCTTGATCCTCAGACTCCGTATCCACCTGCATGATCGCCTGATGAAACTCAGGGTCAAAAGGATTGCCTTCTGCATCGATCGGGGACAGACCATGCTTGGTCAGTACCTCCTCGAATTGACGATATATAAGCTCCATGCCCTTTTTTAATTCGGGAAAACCGCTTTGGTTCTGTTCCACCTTAAGAGCTCTGGAGAAATTATCCACTACAATCAAAAGTTCTTCGATGACTTGTTCTCTGCCCAAACAGGTCATGTTGCTCATTTCCTGTCTGCTTCTACGTTTGTAGTTATCAAAATCAGCCTGCAAACGCTGGAATTTGCTCAACGCAATCAACTCTTCTTCCGATGCTGTTTCATCTACTTCCTCAGTCGAGATTTCTTCTGCTTCTACTACTTCTTCAGCCTCTTCCGCTACATTCTCTTCCTGCTTCACTGCATCCATATCCTTCTCTTCTTTCGTCATTTTCTCACCACCTTGCCCTAGTAACTCTTTATCTATAGTTCTGGGTCTTCCCAGCTATACTCATCGCAACATCTTTATCAAGGAGACTTCCAATCCTTCAGAAATCTTCTCCAACAATGTGGAGCTCTTCGAATACGTCATCCTGGTCGGACCAATCACTCCGATGGTACCTACCGGTTTTCCGTTGATACAATAGGTACTGGTTATGACCGACAGACCTTCAAGATTATCCAGAGGAACTTCCTCCCCAATCTTGATGCTTATGCCTTCAGAACCACCTTCAACCAGCCGTTGCAGTGCTTTTTGCTGTTCAAAGAAACTCAACAGATCCCGCACCTTCTCGACATCTTTGAATTCCGGTTGATTGAATATATTGAGTGTTCCGGAAATATGAATATTATTCATATTGCTGTTTCCGGCAACCTCTGTCAGCGCCCGAAGAACATCTTCAAGCACCAGCTTGTCAGCTACTGCTTGGAATGCCAATTGTTCCACCAGATTTCCACTCAGGTCGTTAACCTCTTTACCTGCCAGCTGCTCGTCCAGCACATTGCTGATACGTATGAAATCCTCGTCCTCCATGCGGCCCACTAGATTGACCTGGTAATTCTTGATTTCTCCATCATCCAGCACGATAACCAGCAATGCCAGTTTTTCATCGATTCCCACCAACTTGATGTGTCGGTACTTTTTCTGCTTGAATGTGGGTTCACTGACAATGGACGGATAACTGGTCAGCTCGGACAAGATTGCGCCAGCCCGTTCCAACAAAGATTCCAGCTTGTCCACACGTTCATCCAACTGGTTGTCGATTGCCTGCTTTTCCCTCAATGCCAGACGATATTTCTCCATCAGATAATCCACGTAATAACGGTATCCGAGTTCGGACGGAATCCTGCCAGCCGAAGTATGCGGTTGTTCAATATAGCCCAGCTTTTCGAGATGAGACATTTCATTCCGAACTGTAGCCGAACTAACATCCAGTCCATACTTACCGGTTATATTCTTGGAACTCACCGGTTCTATTTTCCCAATGTATTCCCGAATGATTGCCCGTAATATGAGCTGCTTGCGATCATCCATATATTACTCCTTTTAGCACTCTATTCTGATGAGTGCTAAAGATAAAATATCACGGTCATTTTCTTTTGTCAAGAGAAACGCTTAAATTGGTCAAAAAAGGTCAAGAAGCTAAAATCAGCTGCCTTGACCTTCAGATTTTTTCAGTTTTGCGCCTGAGAAAGCGCGATGCTTACAGCTTCTTTTATACCTTCAGAGGTGTAAGTAGCCCCCGATACGTCATCAACCTCTACACTCTGACTTCCCAATATGCGCGCGGGTATCTGCTCAAGCGCCGGTCCATATATAGAAAACTTGCATTCGTTATGCGAAATGACCCTAATATCCTCGATACTTTCTTCCGACATGGTCACTTCCACCACCATGTCCGGGCCATAGGCATCAACTGTCACCTGATAGGTTCCCTGGGTATATGCACCCTCCACATCTTCTACCATAGCAGCCTCTTGGGATTCAGTCACACTATCCTGCATCCGGTCCGCCAATCCGATCGGCAACACATCTACCTCGATGAGATGCACGACCAAGGTAGCTGCAAACAAGAGGCTAAGCGCCCGGTGCAGCCAAACCCATCTTCTGCCCTGTAACTTTTTTCTCAAGTAAAAATTCACACCCAGAAGAATACTGAAAATCCAGGCTACAGTCCCCCAGTTCAGACTGAAGAGGGAAAAGGACGACAATACGCCATGAAGCGTCCCTAGCACCACCAACGACTTGCCTAAGCCAATATGCCTTTTCCGCAAGAAGCGGTCCAAATCGTGTAATCTGATAAAACGTTTTGGAGAGCGTTTCAGGAAGTAGACCACCAGTGAGAAAGCCGCCATGCCTACGCAGAGCCACGCCAATATGAACTTGAACAATTCCATGTGATCACCTCGCAAACTCAGTCTAGCACCCTTTCATGGCTTTTCTGTTACATCTCAGCATCAACAGAGTGACAGGTCAGATCTCCAGCCTTGATTCGTGGGTGAACACCCCTTCGAACTGCTTCATCTTAAATCGTCTGGTGAACAAGGCACATTTGCATAGAAACAGGTAGAACACATTTCGTCCGCAACCGGATAAGGTTTCAAAATTCCCCTGTCCCTTGGCCAGGATGAGGTCCGCCCTATTAATCTCATACAATGCCTCCGAAGAGATGTGATCCAGTTGGGTACCCGGAACATCCGTACCGTTACCCAGAACATGCGTCAGATTACACAACCCGACCTGTTCAGCATCCTCAATGGTAGCATCGTTGAATACCGGCTTCCCACGCACCAAAAAACTGATGTCAAGATCCGGGTAATACTCTTGCAACATCTTGACGAATATCTTGTCCAACACGATTTCTCCGGCGTTATCTCCAATATAGACCAATTTTCCTGCGGTCTCCAACTGCACGAAGAACTTCTCCAGCATCGCTTCATCCAGTTCAAGATCCGAAGCACTCTCAAGAAGCCTCTCCAATTCGCTATCCGATATATCATCCATGGCTCCGAAATCAATCATATTGCCCACCATGGCATATTTCAAGGCTACGGCCAAAGGATCCGCCCCATTCTGGATTTCCGCTTCGATAGACTCCTCTTTATCCTGCAGCATCCTGTTATATTTGATCTTCTGTTCCCGGTAGGGATCGTCCATCCCAGCTTCGCGCAAAAAGAGACGCAGCATCCTGGCACTGAGTAGAGGTGCCGTATCCTGCGCCTTTGTTTCCGAGGCTATACGATAGATTTCTTTCATAAAATCAAGTTTGCCTGTTGGCTCACCGACCAGTTCATCGTACAAATGGTCAATTTTCCGCACTGTACACAAAATGCACTCCGTAGAGATATCCATTATCCTCTGCCCCTTCTGCGTCTTCCTGGCGGGCAGTTCTTACAATCCGGCAAGTCCTCCAGATCGTTGCAGAGCATAAAATCTCCGCCTTCGATGTGAAGTTGCTTTCCTTCGACCAGACAACGCGCAATTTTCTTTCTCAGGCTTTCGTAGGTGCGCTGTACAGAGGATCTGGCCACGCCCATGGCTTCAGCAGCCTCGGTCTGATTCATACCCTCATAGTCCATCAAGCGCATGCACTCGTATTCCACAACAGACATGATAATCGTATTCTGCTCTGAACGGTCCATCGTCGGCTCAAGCGGGCCATATGACAGGTTCTCAGGCAATACACATACTCTTCTTGGTTTCGGTGGTCTTGACATGTACATCCTCCTTCTAGTCGTCTTAATCCATAGTAACAAAAAAGGGATGGATTTCCACCCCCTTTTGGTTATTTTTCTTCAGTTGTATCTATTTCATTCTTAATGGAATCCAACCGGCCTTGTAACCAGGCGCGTTCTTCTTCCAAGCTCATAGCACCAAACCCGCCCCGTCTGAAACCTCGGCCGTAACCGGCGCCGCGGCCCATACCGTAAGCTGGTCTTGCAGTATTGCAGTATCCCATTCCTCTTCCGGTCATGCTTCCCATACCTCTGGGACCCGATCCGTCTCTTGCTGGCATCTTGTCACCTCCTTTTATTGGGTATATACCCTTATCTAAAGTATAGCTCTTTCTGGGTATATGTCAATAACTATTGAGGTGTTTTACAAAAAATACTTTTATAATAGAAAGAGCAGGTGCCGACGGCACCTGCTCGCATACTATCTTCTTCTCTTTTTTCTGGCTGACATGTCAATCCACAAGGGACTGGCGATGAAAATGGATGAATAGGTTCCGAATACGGATCCAATCAGCATAGCCAGGACGAAATCACTAATGGTTGCTCCCCCGATGAAGAACAAGGACAGCAATACGATGATTATCACAAAGGAGGTGCTTACCGAACGGAACAGCGTCTGATTGATACTCAGGTCCACAACCTGATCATTCGAGAGTTTCATTTTCTTGTTCAGGTTCTCACGGATCCTGTCGAAGATTACGATACTGTCATTGATGGAATAACCGAGGATGGTAAGCAGAGCCGCCACGAATGCACTGTTCACTTCTATCTGGAATATTGAGAAGATTCCGATCGTGATGAGTACGTCATGCAACAAAGCCAGTACGGCAGCGATACCGAATAAAAACTCGAAACGGAAGGTGATGTATACGATCATCAACAAGGCTGCGATGCCCAAGGCCATCAGCGCGTTCCTGGTAAGTTCCTCACCAATGCTAGCACTTACCTTTTCGTTTCTTTCTACTATAATCTCGCCGAATTCCCCTTCCAGTCCTTCAATTAGGTCGCTAGAAGTGGATTCATCAATCTCTTCGGTCCGTAGGATGTACCTGCTATCCCCCGCTTCCTGTATGCTGTAGCGGAAATCCTGGCCATCCAGATAAGTACGCATATCATCAATACTGGTGCTATCACTAATGGCCAGTTCCATCATGTTGCCGCCGGTGAAGTCGATGCCAAAATTCACACCTTGGACCATCATGGATATCAGTCCGGCCACGATGATTACCACGGATACCAAATACCATTTCTTACGATTCTGGATAAACTTGATATTAGTCAATTGCCTCAACTCCTTTCTTACTTACCCCATAGAAGGCGATGTTCTGTAAAAAAGGAACCTTTACAACCAGTCGCAATACGGCGCGTGTCAGCAAAAGTGCCGTTATCATGTTTGCCACGATACCCAAGGTCAGAGTAAGAGCGAAACCACGAATCGAGCCTGTTCCGAATTGGAAGAGGACTGCAGCACCAATGATAGTCGTCACGTTGGAGTCGAAAATGGTCCAGAATGCTCTTCTGAAACCGGACTCGACTGAAGCCCGAAGACTCTTCCCATTCCTGATCTCATCTTTAATTCTTTCAAAAATGATGATATTGGCATCAGCAGCCATGGCCACGGTCAGCAGGATACCTGCAAGCCCTGGCAGTGTGAGCACCGCTCCGACAGCCACCAATCCTGAGAGTAACAGCAATCCGAAAACAATCAATGTTACATCCGCCATGAGCCCCGGAAGACGATATACAACGAGCATAAACAATGCCAGCAGTATAAATCCTACGATGATGGCATCCCTCGAGCTTTCAAGTGAATCAGAACCCAGTGAAGGACCTACGGTCCTTTTTTCCACGATTTGGGTGCTGACCGGTAAGGCGCCAGCCCGTAGCAATGAAGCCAAATCAGCTGCATCTTGAAACTCGGCAAACCCACCACTGATGGATGCTATACCGTTGTTGATGGTTGAGTTCACATGTGGAACTGTGAGAACTTCATTATCCAATACGATAGCAATCACTCTTCTCTCATCTCCACTCGGATAGAGCGAGACCAGTCTACTGGTTGCCTCAGCGAAGAGCTTAGCACCTTCGTTGTCAAATTCAATATTGATTTCCGGTTGGCCCTTGTCGTTTATAACGGCTTTGGCTTCCTTGAGCATATCACCGGTTACGATTACTTCTCCTTCGAGAGTAACGAATTCCAGTTTTGCCGTTTTACCAATGATCTCAACGGCCTTTTCCGGGTCGTCGATTCCTGCCAATTCAACTACCAGTCGATTGTCGCCGGATAGCTGGATGATCGGTTCACTTACTCCGAGCTCATCCACACGCTGGCGCATAACTTCCTGTAGTTGCTTCATTTCTTCTGAGGTTACTTCCTCACCTTCATCTGGAGCGGCTTCCAACACCACATGTACGCCCCCTTGAAGATCCAGACCCAAACCAATCTGTTGTAACAGCGGTTGGGTTAGGAAGATGCCACAGATAATTATAATTGCCGTAATCAGAAGAACTGATACGACACTCCTGTTATTTGACATTATATTCTCCTTAATTATTGCCTTTTTCAGAATAAAACTCTTCCCTTTCGGGAAGAGTTTCGATTATTCAGCTTCTTTCGTTTACATTACCCGTGCCACTGCGGCTTTTTCCATTGTAAGGTCTACGCCTTTGGCAACATTGACTACAATAATTCCCTTGTCGCTGTCAATACTGGTAACCGTTCCGTGTATGCCTGAATAGGTTACGATTGCTGCGCCATTTTTCAAGGAGTTCATCAATTCTGCTTTTCTGGTTTTCTCTTTCTTCTGAGGTCTGATGATCATCAAGTAAATTAACCCGATAAAGAAAGCGATATAGATTACCAATCCCATCGTTTGATCCATTATTCCACCACCTTTCAAGGTTACTTTCTAGACTATTTTAACACAAAAATCCTTTTCATGTTACTTTTTCTTATAATGGCACTGACGCTTATTTTTTGTCATCCGAACTGTAATACTTACTCAGGAAGTTTTCGGTGTACTCAATTTCCCGTTCTTCCCGTATGGCATCCCGTAATCCTTTCATCATATTGATGAGAAAATGCAGATTGTGCATGGTCAACAAGTGGAATCCTGTGATTTCTTCCGCCTTGATCAGATGTCTCAGATACGCCCGGCTGAAATTGCGGCAAGTGTAACAATCGCATTCGTGGTCCAATGGTGAGAAGTCATCCTTGAACCTGGCTTTCTTCACCGAAAAATAGCCTTCACTGGTCATAGCACCACCGTTTCTGGCAATACGAGTTGGCAGAACGCAGTCACACATGTCCACACCCATCAGGGCTCCTCTTAGTAGATAGTCCGGTGTGCCCACACCCATCACATAGCGGGGTTTATCCTGTGGTAATAAATCAATCGTATGATCCAGCAAATCAAAATACATATCCTTGGGTTCCCCAACACTGAGTCCCCCGATGGCAAACCCGGGAAAATCCATCGCACAGATTTCATTAGCGCTTTGGGTCCGCAGGTCCTTAAACATTCCGCCTTGGACGATTCCAAACAGTGCCTGGTAATCATGGTGGTGATAATCCAGGCAGCGTCTGGCCCACCTGGTGGTACGGTCCAACGCCTTCGTTGTCTCCTCATAACTGCAGGGATACGGTGCACACTGGTCGAAGGCCATCGCGATGTCCGACCCCAGATCCATTTGAATCTGCATGGATTTTTCAGGATCGATAAAGTGTTTCGAACCATCGATGTGTGAGCGGAAATGAACTCCATCCTCCGCTATCTTATTCATATTATTCAGGCTGAATACCTGGAATCCGCCGGAATCGGTCAGAATGGGTTTGTCCCAGTTCATGAATTTATGTAAACCGCCCGCCTGAAGAATCAGATCGTTACCTGGTCTCAAGTACAGATGGTAGGTATTGGACAGAATGATTGGGGCGCCGAGTTCATCCAGGTCTTTGGGAGTCAAGGTCTTGACCGTAGCCTGAGTCCCTACTGGCATGAATACCGGTGTCTCGATTTCTCCATGTTTTGTACTGATCTTACCCAGGCGAGCCCTGGTATGTTTGCTTCTTTTCTCTATTTCATAGTGAAAACTCACTTGCTATCCTCCTGGTTACTCAATAAACATAGCGTCACCGAAACTGAAAAAACGGTATTCCTGTTTCACAGCTTCACGATAGGCATTCATAATCAAATCACGGTCCGCAAATGCACTAACCAGCATGATTAACGTGGATTTGGGCAAATGGAAGTTGGTGATCATGGCATCCACCAGCTGGTACTCGTAACCCGGGTAAATGAATATATCGGTGTCTCCCTTGTGGGCAACAATCTCTCCCTTATCACGCATCAGCGATTCAATCGTACGCACACTAGTCGTACCTACCGCGATAACCCGCCTACCCTCATTCTTAGCCTGACTCAATACTTCCGCAGTTTCCTTAGAAACTTCGTAGTATTCTGTATGCATCTTGTGTTCTTCAATTTCTTCCGCCTTTACCGGACGGAAGGTACCCAACCCGACATGCAGCACCACTTCGCAGAGAATGACACCCTTATCCCGCAAGCGTTGTATCAAATCTTCCGTGAAATGCAGGCCTGCCGTCGGTGCGGCTGCTGAACCGTCATGTTTGGCATAGACTGTTTGATATCGTTCCTTTTTCTCCAGCCGCTCGGTGATATAAGGCGGCAATGGCATAAGTCCGATTTCATCCAGAATTTCCTCAAATACACCATCATAGGAAAACTTCAGATACCTGGCTCCGCTATCCTTGTCAATTCCGACACAGGTGCAACTAAGTTTATCTCCAAAAGTCAGCTCCACACCTTCTTTTACACGTTTACCTGGTTTCGCCAAAGCCTCCCATTCATCGTTACCCCTGTTTTTCAAGAGCATGATTTCGATATTGGCCCCGGTGCTTTTCCTGCCGAATATGCGAGCCGGGATAACCTTGGTGTTGTTAACTACCAATACGTCGCCCTTCTGCAAGTAACTTTCTATATCATGGAACACCTTGTGTTCTATGCTTTTTCTCTCTTTGTTGATTACCATCAGCCTAGAGGAATCCCGGGGTTCCACCGGTGTCTGCGCTATCCTCTCCTTCGGCAGATCGTAATCAAAATCTTCTACTTTCATCGTTCCTCCAAAAAAAAAATTGCCTGTAGCAATTCATTATACTACAGGCAATCCTATTCTTCTAGCAAGATCTCTTTACGGGAATACGCCGCGAATTCTTCTGGCTTCGACCAGACGATTCATGGCTACCATGTAGGCACCCGTTCTGAGTGTGCAATCTCCTTTTTGCGCAGTTTCCCAAACTTCCTCGAAGCTGCGGATCATGATTTTCTCAAGATTGCGGTTTACTTCATCTTCATCCCACATCAGAGACTGGATATTCTGTACCCACTCGAAGTAGGACACGACTACACCACCTGCGTTTGCCAGGATATCAGGTACAACCGTTACACCTTTTTCTTCCAGTACGGCATCGGCCTCATGAGTGGTCGGGCCGTTGGCACCCTCGACGATGATGGTTGCCTTCATCTCTTTGGCAACTTCTTCAGTAATCTGGTTCTCCAGCGCTGCAGGAACCAAGACTTCACAGTCACAGACGAGCAATTCGTTATGTTGGATTTCAACTACGCCAGGAGCTTGATAGCCTTTTAACAGGCCGCCGTTAGCATCCCAGTAATCGTTGACAGCATCAATGTCGAATCCGTCCGCACAGTAATATGAAGCGGATACGTCACCAATGGCAACAATCTTGCATCCCTCTTTATACATCAGGGTCGCAGCAGTCCGACCTACATTACCATAACCTTGGACAGCTACTCTGGTTCCTTTAAGCTTCTTGCGATTCTTTTTTAGAATCTCTCTAGTGGCGAACATTACGCCACGGCCGGTCGCTTCAGGTCTTCCTAAAGAACCACCAAGTTCAAGCGGTTTACCGGTTACAACACCGGGAACAGAATAGCCTTTGAACATGCTGTAAGTATCCATGATCCAAGCCATAATCTGTGCGTTGGTGTTCACATCAGGTGCCGGAATATCTTTTTCCGGTCCGATCAAAGGCAAAATGCCTGCGGTATATCTTCTGGTCAAGCCTCTCAGCTCGTTTTCTGATAAAGTTGTGGGATCAACCTGGACACCACCTTTACCACCGCCATAGGGAATATTAACGACTGCACATTTTAGGGACATCCAAGCGGCCAAGGCCTTCACTTCATCCAAATCAACGTTTTGGTGATACCGGATACCACCTTTGCAAGGTCCACGTACACTACAATGCTGTACACGGAAGCCTTCAAAGACTTGTACCGTACCGTCATCCATTCTGATAGGAATGGATACTTTCAACTCGCGTTCTGGATATCGAAGAAAATTATAGTCACTTTCTTCAATCCCCAATAGGTCAGCAGCCACATCTAAAGTGTGTAGCATCTGGTTGTAAGGATTATACTCCTTCATACTCTACCTCCTTGAAAACAATCTCCACGTACATCTTAGTACAGGCTTGGTTCGATGTCTAGTACTTTTTCCTTTATTTGGTCAATGTTTTAACAAGCATATACAAACCACATATATAGTTACTTTTGGCACAGAATGTGAAACTTTTTAGAGGATTTTTGAAACTAATATTTAATTTATATAATTAGTGGACTAATCACTATGACCTAATGTTCAGTATGTTCAATTCCAAAAGTCTAAGGAGGATGCACATGAAAGTATTTCAATCAGAAAAAATTAGAAATGTAGGCTTAGTTTCCCATGGAGGGGCGGGTAAGACATCCCTGGCCGAGGCACTCCTGTATAACGTGGAGATGACCGATCGACTAGGGAAGGTTGATGAGGGCAATACTGTGCTCGATTACCTCCCAGAAGAGACTAAGAGGAATATGACCATTTTTCTGGCCATGGCTCCCATTGAATGGAAAGACTGCAAAATCAATTTGATCGATACTCCCGGATACGCCGATTTCAGTGGCGAAATCCAATGTGTACTGCGTGCTGTAGATGCGCTGATATTCAACGTGTGTGCCGTTTCCGGCGTAGAAATTCGCACGGAGATGATCTGGGAAGAAGCAGACCGTTACAATATGCCCAGACTGGTATACATCAATAAAATGGACCGTGAGAACGCCGATTTCTATAGAACATTGGCCGACTTAAGACATAAATTCACTAAGAAGAGACTAGTACCCCTACAATTCCCCATTGGAAGCGGCGAAGATTTCGATGGTATCGTGGACCTATTGACCATGAGAGCAATCAAATGGGATCGTCCCAGCCATAGTTGGAAGGAACTAGACATTCCTGTCGAATATCAGGAAAGTATCAAGAAACACCACCTGGAACTGGTGGAAGCTGCCGCGGAAGGCGACGATGAGCTCCTGATGCGTTATCTTGAAGGCGAGGATCTTTCAACCGAAGACTTGCTTGAAGGTCTACGGAAAGCCTCCAAAAAAGGTGAGGTAGTTCCCATCTTATGCGGCTCCGCAACCCATAATATCGCTACTACACCGCTACTCAATAAAATCGTAGACTACTTCCCCTCACCTGTGCAATCCGCCAAAACCACATCCGTGGAGAATGGGCTTTCTACCGATGACTTCGCTGGTATCGTCTTCAAGACCATATCCGACAACTTCATTGGCAAGATTTCCTTCATACGTATCGTATCCGGCACCTTAAAGAAAGATATGAGCATCTATAATTCCGACAAGGAAGTGGATGAAAAGGTACAGCACATCTACACCGCATTAGGCAAGGATCTTCAGGAAATCAATGAAGCCAGAGCCGGTGACATCGTCTGCCTTACTAAACTGGCAAGTACTGTGACTGGTGACACACTCTGCACCAAGGATAATCCAATAAGCCTGCAGGGTATCAGCTTCCCATCCCCGAATTATGCCAAAGCCATCCAGCCCAAGAGTAAGGATGACGAAGATAAACTAGGCAGCGCGTTCGAGAAACTGTTGGAAGAAGATCCCTCATTGGCTATCATCCGCAACAAGGAAACCCACGAAACGACTGTGAACGGTATGGGGAACATGCATATCGATGTTATGGTATCCCGCCTGGAGAGAAAATTCGGCGTGGAAGTAGTTCTTAGCGATCCCATCATCCCCTACCGCGAAACCATCACCCAATCGGTTCAAAAGGTTGAGGGAAAACACAAGAAACAGTCCGGTGGCCACGGCCAATACGGTCATGTATACATCGATCTCGAGCCCCTGTTCAACGGAGACTTTGAATTTGAAGAATCCATCTTCGGCGGTTCAGTACCCAAGAACTATATCCCGGCCGTAGAAAAAGGTGTGCGAGATGCCATGGTAAATGGCGTACTGGCAGGCTATCCTATGACCAGGCTTAAAGTAACCCTGACCGACGGTTCCTATCACTCGGTTGACTCCTCTGAGATGGCCTTCAAGATGGCTGGCTCATTAGCCATCAGGGCTGCAGTAGCCAAGGCCTCACCAGTATTGTTGGAGCCCATCGTCAAGGTAGATGTTACTGTACCGGAAACCTACATGGGTGACATCATGGGGGATATCAACACCAAACGCGGTAAGATTCTCGGCATGGAAGCTATAGGCAAAAAGCAAGTAATATCTGCGTTGGCACCTCTGTCAGAGATGAGCAAGTATGCCATCGACCTTAAATCATTGACCCAGGGCAAAGGATCTTTCACCATGGAGTTCAATAGCTATGATATCGTACCCAGCAACCTGGTCCCTAAGATCATCGAAGCGAAAAAACAGCTGGACGAAGAAAAGTCCAACCACTAAACAAACCATAAGGAAACGGGGTGCCTTCAATATTGAAGAGCACCCCGCTTTAGTACCCTATAAGTGTAGATGAAAGACCTTGAGAAGGTTTTCCATCTGCACTTATTTTCTTATAATGAGATTGTAAATGGACGACGGACCCCATTTTGAATCGTAGCATCCGTCATAAAAACTGTCGTCCATCGGCTCATTGTAAGCAGTCGATGAAGCAGGTTGGGCATGTACGTCCGCGTCACGAACTAAAATGATTGATGCAATGAGTTAAGTACCAAAGATAAAAAATATACCGCCCCATAAGGAGCGGCATTGTTTTATATCATTATCATTACTAAGCTTATACGTCCATGATACCTACATGACAGGTGATACCACCATCCATGACGTTGACAGAACCGTTCATATAACCCTGTTCGATTAGGAAGAACATCATGTCAGCGAGTTCATCCGGAGTAGCAATGGTATGGGTCGGAGTCATACTCATAACCTTCTTGGTGTAATCATCCACTTCATCATCCTGTGCACCCATAGCTGTCTGTACGAATCCTGGGCATACCGCATTGCATGTAATCCCATATTTACCCCATTCAGCAGCAATGGTTTTAGTATAGCCAATTACAGCGTGTTTGGTGGCCACGTAGGATGAGGATCCAGGTGAGCCGTACATACCCTGGATGGAAGATGTATTGACGATTCTTCCGAATCCAAGCTCTTTCATCTTCGGCAACAGGTTGTGGGCGAATAGATAAACACTCTTGATGTTCACACCGAACACCAAATCGAATTCCTCTTCAGTCACTTCATCCACTCTGTGGAACGGACCGCCTATTCCGGCATTGTTAATGAGAATCGTGGGTACGCCGTATGCGCTTTCCACCTGAGTGATACAGGACTCCACATCAGCTTTCTTGGATACGTCACAACGGATGGCCATAGCCTCCCCGCCGGATTCCTTGATTTCCTCAACTACCTTCTGGGCTTGATCCTCTGCGATATCCACGACCGCTACCTTGATACCTGCTTTAGCAAATTTTTTGGCAGTAGCCGCGCCGATGCCGTTTCCTGCACCTGTAACGATTGCAATTTTCTCCATTTCTTAACCCCCTAATTCAGTATAGTCGTATATACTAATATTAGAATACGGTAAAATATCTGTCTTGTCAATCTTTAGCGCTTCAATTCATCCTCGTATACCGTCTCCAGGATTTCCATAGCTTCCTTCTCCCGCTCGTAGATGACGTACATGCTTTCACCCATTTGGCTCAGGATATTATCAAGGTTAATGGACTCCAGTTCATTTTTGGCATCGTTCATAGCCAAGCGGAATTTTTGGTTGAAATCAATGGTCTCATCCACATGAATCCCCTTCTTGCCAATTTCGACCAGTCTTCCCTTCATCAGCTCCCGCAGGTGTGAGAGGCTGCTGTATTGGTCACTAAGCGCCAGGTAAGAGAACTCTGCCCAAAGACCTCCCAAACGGAAATAATCCTTGCTGATCTGCTCCAGATGCCGGTTGTTGAGGATCTGAGCGGATTCGGATAGGAATTTGGAATAGATGTATCGATACCCCCCACCGTCGCTGAAGATGTTTACATTGAGGAAACATTGAATCAAGCAATCTAGCAGGTAATGTTTGTCTCTATGGTTGAACATAGCAACCCAACCTGTATCCGATTTCCTGTCGCTGAGGTTCTTAGACCATTTCTTCAATGTCGGTATGGCATAGCTTCTGGAGTTGGAACCCATATTGTCTACGCAGTCCTTGATGCCGACACGTACTGCCTTGCCGATGTCTACCGGTGTCCGCTTGTCCAATATCCAGATTCTATTCTTCAGGTTCTTGATGGCCATGCGGGCTAGGCCCAATTGTTCTGCAGACAAGGTAAACTGGAAGCCGCTGTCATTCAGAATGTAGCGATCATTCTTCTTCGCGACAACTTCCACAACCCTGCCGTAACAACCGGCACAGATTTGCTTCACTTTCAAGTAGTTAATGTAATAGGCGTCAATCCAAATCATGCACGGTCCATGAAGCAGCGCCTCATCCAGCCAAAGCTCTGCTTTCGATCTGCTGCTGGTAGAAAGGATATCCGCTTCTATACCCAATCTTTCCGTCGCTTTGTCTATAAACATACTCTTGTGATTCCAGCCGTTTCGGAAACCGACCGTCAACACCACATCTGTCTCGCTAGGGTCACATAGGTTGTACCCGATACCGATTCCACCGGAGATTCCGAAGATCAACGGAGCGGTAAGATGCCCTATCAGATCTCTTTTCTGCAAACATTCCATGATTCCCCAAGATATGTTTTCCCTGTAGTTATTCTGATCAAACATAAAGCCCTCCTGTATGCGAAACTCTTTACCTTACCATTGTACTAAAAAGCAGGCTAAGATAATAGGCTTTAATTTGCTAGTTTGACCGAATCATGAAATTTTCCCGGTTTAACCTGTAACCGTAGCGCTCATATAATCCGTGGGCATCCTTGGTGATGAGAATTCCCAACCCTTTATGTCCATTATTATTGAAAATGAAATCCAGTAAGCGCTTGGACAATCCCTTACCTCTATATTCTTCATCAACAACCACATCACACAGCCAAAATACTGACACATAATCTGTCACTATCCTGGTGATATAAGCTGTAACATAGTGAGTTCATGACAGACATTTCGATTTCGTCTTTGGTCCGCTCACTGGCCCAGTAGGTCTTAGATAATAACCTCTGTATCTCCCCTGCATCCAAATTATTCTTCTCATCCGTCAGCACGAATTCCTCAAATATCTTTTTCATAGGTCCTCCTATGCAATAAAAAAGAAAGCTGCAAACCATATAGCTTACAGCTCGGTAACAACATCAGAACTGCCTATGGCAGCCTGTCTCTCGCCCAGTTTCCAGTGTTATCTAATTATGCCAAAAGCACCAATATACATCAATATTGCTCAATCACCTGTCACATCCTCAATTGAATGATTCTGCAGAATGAGAATTGTCTACTGTACAGTGACTGCAGCTCGCATCGATTGCATGAAGCTCCTCATCAAATGAATGCCTAGCAACATAGCAGAGACGACCAGCAACGCCACAAAATAGAATCAGTATCAGGCCAACCAGTAGTAATAGCATGAGGTTTTCCAAACCCTCTATCATGTCTAAACCTTCCTTAAAGCAAGCTACTGAATCCCCCGAATAAAACAGCTCTTCTGTAATATAATTCATACTTTTATTGATGTCAAGTATACTTGCGTTAATTAAATATTTCATTTGCGGGTATGTTGGCTCTTCACTCCCATTGTCAATACAGTTAGAAATCAATATCCCCTTCTAACCCCTATGAGTTTAGAAAAGATATCGAAAAAAAACACCTGGAATCTTACTAAGATTCCAGGTGTTTGGCAGGGGAGACAGGAATTGAACCCGCAACCTACGGATTTGGAGTCATAGTCCGCCTACTTTGATTAGAAGGAATTGGTTCGGATTCAGTCTGAAATGCTGTGGTTACGGGCTTTTCGTAAATTCTATATTTGGAATCAATAGTAATCATTCTGATGTGTTCGGACTCAGAGTGTACCAAAAGCGTACCAAAATATACCGTTTAGAAATTAATCAGAGACCTAGAATATGCGACCTGACCTGCTGATTACAAATCTACATTTGGAAGCTTTATGTTGTCTTACTGAAATACATTAATCCTTCGTTATTAAGGGTTCCAGACGTTTTGATTCTATAGCAGTCCATGATGGGATGCACGAGTATATCAACCCCCCAAAATCCCCCCATAGTACAAAAGCCCCCGAAGGGACTTCGGGGGCTTTTGGGTATTCAACTACCGCCAGCAATAGTACAGTTGGAGTAAAGGGATATTGCCAGAAAGCAGCGTGAATCACAATGATACTATTGAACTAGCATGATGTTAGTTTTCAGCTTCTTAAATAACAAGCTCACTTCTAATTATATCAACTACTCACTATGTTTCATGCTCTTCATTAGTAATGACTTATTCTACTTCTATTGTTTCAGTCTCTGCATCCCAGGTAATTGCCAATCCCAGATTCTCTACGATGAATCTCGCAGGGACTACTGTTCTGTTATTGATTAGCTCCGCTGGTACATCCAAATCGGATTCTTCACCATTTACGGTTACAGTCAATTCGGCAATCTTCAATACGATTTCAACACCATCCTTGACGACTATGATTTCCTTGGTGCTATCATCCCAAGTCACATCCGCTCCAGTGGCGGCAGAAATGGCTCGCAACGGAATGAGCAAACGTCCTTCCTTGATTACCGGTGGCGTATCAAATTTTACGGCTTTACCTCTCACCAATACGTTGGTGAACGGAATAACGCTGATGCCATCTTCCAAGTCCAGTTCATCCGAGAGTGCTTCAAGGCTCTCAATCTCATCCTCAGTATACATACCTCTCATAGCTTCGTGCATTGCTTCAGTCTTTTCTTTCATCTGTTCTTTCAGCGTAGCTTTTTGTTGCTGCAGATCATCCTTTAGGGCTTTCAGTTCCGCGACCAGCACATCATTATCCAGTTCTTCAGCAGCAGCAATCTGCTCCTCCAGATCCTCGATCTCGTCATCGATAGCATCCTTCTGTTCTTCTAGAGCATCTTTTTCCCCTTCCAGGGTATTCTTCAGTTCTTCCCAAGGCTTAATTTCATCTTCAAGGTCTTCAATCTCGATTTCCAATTCAACAATCAAAGCGAACAGAGAATCAGCCAGTTCCGTATCCCCGGCTTCAACCGCTTCTTCATACTGTTCTTCCAATCTTTCTTTCTCGTCTTCAAGCCTATCCTCTAGATCTTCGTCTTCATCTTCATCTTCATCTTCATCTTCGTCTGAGTCTTCATCTTCGTCTGAGTCTTCATCTTCGTCTGAGTCTTCATCTTCGTCTGAGTCTTCATCTGAGTCAACCTGCTCGACTGGATCCTCATCTGCTTCCTGATAATCATCTGCAAATACGGCACAAGGGAAGGAAACAAACATCGCTAGTGCTATCAAAATTGCCAACATCTTCATAAACCGCTTCATTTCATACCTCCTTTAAATACAAAAACAGAGTTCCCTGGTCACCAGAAGAACTCTGCAATAATTCTTTCTTGCAAATCTTTGGCAACCCGGCTATCATAGCAACAACTTTAGACCCGTGGCTTTGCGTCCCTAGCTTTCACTAGGTTTGCCTTTTCAGTTTTTTGTAGTTTACATTAACAATATATTATATTGGTAAGAATATGTCAATTTCTTCAAGACTGAGCGTTCCTTCTGAGAAACATAACCCCCTTCCGAAGAAGGGGGTTATGTACTATCACTTATGCTTCCAACAATCCCTCACTAACAGCCTTCTTTCTGGAGATTAGTGTCTTACCACCACATATTACGCACCGGTCAGTGGGTAATGAAATTCGATAAATCGGATAAAAGATGCCAAGGAATACAAAGAATTCCAGCCAGCTCCAAGGCTTCTTGGTAGGTCGAACCGTCCTCTTGCAGTTAGTACAGAATTTCATAGGGAATACCTCCTCTATATTTTTTTCTCCCCTGTACATTTAACACGCAACATCTTTTGTATGCTTAAACCTATATAGTTCTTCTTGTATGAACTAAACCATATCCTCTCTTTTCCATATTTTATTTATGATAATATCTGTCATAACATCAACCACTTTGGAGTCGAAGTGTTTCCCTGAATACTTGTGTAATTCTTCAAGAGCCTCATCTTCACTGAATTCTTTTCTATATGATCTTTCAGATATCATTGCATCAAAAGTATCAGCAACTGCTATTATACGTGCTCCCAATGATATTTCAGCCTTTCTTAATCCTCTAGGGTAGCCACTCCCGTCCAACCTCTCATGATGCTCATAGACGA
This sequence comes from Clostridia bacterium, assembly GCA_030625965.1. Taxonomy (GTDB): domain Bacteria; phylum Bacillota; class TC1; order TC1; family UBA5767; genus UBA5767. The sequence goes on along the minus strand of DAOUPV010000003.1, from coordinate 29 downwards.
AGTCCGAAATTCGTGAAAATGCCAAACTC
>DAOUPV010000071.1 GCA_030625965.1 Clostridia bacterium | reverse complement strand
CTCCAAAAGTGCAGGAATGGATAGTGTTGATTTTACCTGGAAGATATATAGGGATATAATAAATATACAAAAGCTGAAGGAGGAAGGATATGCAGATCATACTGTTTCGTCATGGTGTGGCAGAAGAACGTAGAGTTAGAAGAGATGACGGCTTGAGAGAGCTTACAGATGAAGGGCGCAGGAAAGTGCTGCGTTCGGCAGAGGTTCTTTCGCGCATGTTGTCAAAAGAGAAATTACTCATCTGGCATAGTCCGCTGGTACGCACAGAGCAGACAGCGGAGATCTTGCGCACGACATTGGGACTGGAGAGCATGACGCCTAAAGGCTGGATAGCTACAGGAAGTGAAGAGGAGCTAAAGGCTCGAATTAGGGATGCCGATGCCAAAACACTGATTATTGTGGGCCACGCACCCATCCTGGACTATTGGTGTGAAGATTTGTGCGGGGAGATGATCAGGCTGAAAAAAGGCGCTGCGGTCTGTATCAGTGGACAAATAGAATCGGACATGGAACTGGTATGGCTAATGCAACCCAAAGGCTGGAAGGTGTTTTCCGCTATCCTGTAGGAAGCTAGAAAAGAGGATCCAATGAAAGAGACACTCTTTCTGACGTATCGTGTGGGAAATGAAGCAGGTTTCAATGACAATAAGTATCTGCTAGAATCCTTGCGTGCAATCACGGACCAAATTGGCACTATACGTGAGTCCAATGCTTGGTATTACGATACTGATAGAATGGATCTTTATAAAGAAGACCGGTTCGTCTACCAGGAACAGACCATTGGAACCAAGGAATTCATTTTGGGCGAAACCAGGCAATGCCAAGGAGTGATTCAGACGGTGGAGAGCAGAATCCAGCGCAAGCAGGGTCTGGCAGATGAACTGGGCCTCGAAGACATAGAGGAGTTTATCCGACGTCAGGACCTGAAGTGTCTGTTCCGTGTACACAGGAATCAGCGCCTCTATTGCCTGGGTGGGTGCAATCTGGTATGGCAGCGGGCGGACTGGCAATCTCAGAACGTTGAACGGAGTTATCACGAGATGCAGCTGAGCACGGAACCGGGGAATGAAGCGCAGCTATTTGCGCTGGCCTGCCGATTGAGCAGAACGCTACGGTTGCAATTCGAAACTAGGACCATGGAGATGCGGGCCCTACATGAACTGACCTCAACTGAAGAGCCTTTGATGGAGACGCGCAACAAGTTCGTAACAGACCAGGATGCTGCTGGAGGATGGTTGGCCGGATTGCTCCTAGATAACAGTACGACCCTGGTGGAAGCCATGGGACGTTTCCTGTCCTCACCAGGGGATGCGGAGATGTTGCATCAGATGCGCATCAGGCTCAGGATTTTGCGTTCGATGCTCACTTTCGGCAAGGACCTGATGCAGGAGAAGGACTACCAGACTGCCAATGAGACGCTGCAGGAAATGGGGCGTGCGGCATCGCTTGCCAGAGACCTGGAGGTGCTAGGTGAAAGTGTCAAGTCTGTCGGGGAGACAGAATTGGACCGATTATTGCAGGAAATCGAAGAGAAGCGGGGTCAGGCATACCAAGAGGTACATGCCTTCATTCGCAATGGTACGGCAACAGTCCTGCTGACACAATTTCTATCCTGTGTACAACCGCGGGATAGATGGAAACAAGAAGCGTGGCGGCAGGCGGCTGTAGAGTACAGGACGGAGACTAGAGACGTATGGTTGAATAAGTTGAGGAAAAAGAGCGAACAGTTCTGCCTGACAGATATGGAAAGGACCCATAGGCTTCGCATCCAGGTGAAGAAGTTAAGATATGTGTTGCGCGCGACAGCGGAGAAGGTTAAGTGTGAGCGCGCGTTGGTTAAACTGCTAGGAGAATTGCAGGACGTCCTGGGGCACATACATGACCGGAATCAGCAGAGGCAGATGCTGACGCGGATATTCCGGGATACACCGGATACCCAGGGCCAATTCGAGGTAGGCTTCTATTTGGGCGTATGGGCCTCGAAGGAAGAGAAAGAGCGCGAGATATTGGGGGAACAGGCGCAAGCGCTATTCAAGCGCTTGCGGGATATAAATATTTAGTCTTGAAACCAGGGATGGAACTGGTAATATAGTAGCGGATGTTGTTTGTTGAAAGAAGGGGATGAAGGCATGTCAGATCATATTGAAACCAGAAGGAGTATTCGTCATTTCAGCAAGAAGATGGTGGAAAAAGAGAAAGTCATGAAGCTGCTGAAAGCAGCCATGCAGGCGCCATCAGCAGGGAACCAGAGACCATGGGAATTCCTGGTGATCGAGGACGAAGACAAGCGTCGGGAGCTGGCCGGAGCGACTCCACATGCCGGACCGACTGCCAGAGCACCATTAGCCATCGTCATGTTGGCCAATGAAGAGGATTTGAAATACCCGGAGTACTGGCAGCAGGATCTTGCTGCGGCTACCGAGAACTTATTGCTCAGGGCCGTGGATCTGGGCTTGGGTACCGTTTGGATGGGTGTAGGACCGGAAGAGAGTGTTATGAACTATATCCGCAAGGTCTGCAATATCCCAGCCAGTATCAAGCCGTTCGCAATCATCGCGTGCGGATATCCGGTTGAAGACAAGGAACAGAACCGTTTATTGGACCGCTATATGGAAGAGCGGGTCCATTTCGAAAGCTATTGATTTGACATAAAGTATTGAGGTGGGAAATGAATCAGAAAATGCTAGCCCAGCTGCTGGACATCGGGGAAAGAATGCTTATCAGCGGCGCAGAAGTCAACCGAGTTGAAGAGACCATCAGTAGGATGGCCAAAGCCTATGGTGTACGCCGGGTGGATGTGTTTACCATCACCTCGAGTATCGTGGTGACCGTGAGTACAGATGAGGGTAATATCTTGAGCCAGACCAGACGTATATTGGCCTATGAGACCAACCTGGACAAGCTGCGACAGCTCAACCAGCTGGCAAGGACCATAGTCGGCACCAGCCCGGATGAGGAGTACATCGAAAAGGAACTATCCGTCATCCAGGAGACCGTACCATATGCTTCATGGATCAAGTTGTTGATTTATGCTCTGATTGCAGGATCTTTCTGCGTGTTCTTCGGGGGCACCTTGGAGGATGGCCTGGCGGCGGCGGTTGTCGGCATTGCGTTGAAATTAAGTATCAGCTTCTTTGGCAGGGTGGAGCGCAACACAGTCATCGTGCACGTTTTGAGCCCCTTTTTAATTGGCAGCTTGGCCATCGGCTTGACCCGCTTGGGATTTGGGGACCAGATCGAAATGATCCTTATCGGCAATATCATGTTGCTGATTCCAGGACTGTCTCTTACCAATTCAATCCGGGACATCATCAGTGGTGATACCATGGCTGGGATCCTGCGCATGAGTGAGGCCGTTCTGGTATCGTTAAGCATCGCCATAGGCTTTGGTCTCTCGACGCTAATGTGGGGGGGATGGTAATATGATACAGATAATGACTTCATTTCTGGGTTCGCTGGGATTTGCTGTCCTCTTTAACGTACGGGGCAGGTATCTGTTGGAAGCGGCTTTTGGGGGTATGCTGGGATGGCTTTGTTACAGCCTGCTATCAGGGCGGCTACACAATGAGTATCTGGCCTTTCTAGTGGCTGCCATGCTGGTAACCGGTTATGCTGAATTGATGGCCCGAGTGGAAAAGGCTCCGGCCACAACCTTCCTGATTGCCGGTATGATTCCTCTGGTGCCGGGAAAAGGACTATATTATACTATGCGCTATGCCATCGGAGCGGAGTCTGCCGGATTCGTTTCCCAAGGTACACAGACATTGGCGGTGGCTATTGCCATTGCTGGGGGTGTCATGGCCGCATCGTCGATCTTCAGGGTGATAGTATCATTGCAGATGACGGCTAAAAATTAGAATGGAAGTGCCGTAGAGCACCTCGGATCTTAAGATCCGAGGTGCTTTTCATGTAAAGAGTTCCTATTTTCGGTAAGCATCCCATCAAATATTTGTGCAGGTGTACATAGCGCCAAACGGGCTAAATCATTAAGATATAGGAAAGGAGGTAGTAGACCATGTCTAATAAGAGTGAAAATCATATAGGTGAGGAGTGTAAGTGCTCTTGCCAGGGCTACAATCTTGACAAACTGGTGCAACCGAACATCCTGATCCTGCTGGCACGTCAGAATTTGCACGGATATCGCCTGATCCAGGAGCTGGAGGAGCGAGGCTTGCTATTCGGGAACAAAGCAGATAAAACTGGTATCTACCGTACATTGAAAATATTGGAAGGGCGAGGGCTCCTGCTGTCGACTTGGGATGTTCAGGGCGTGGGTGCTGCTAAGAAAATCTACCGGATTACTGATGCGGGACGTGAGTGCCTAACCAATTGGGTGAGCACCTTGGAACAGTACAAGGCGGAAATTGAAAATATCATTGAAGAAGCGAAACAGATCGGTTAGATGGAAAGGTGAGGAAATGGATAAATTTGACATGATTGAACAGGCAAAACAAGATGCGCTCAAGGGCGTTTCACTGAGTAGGGATACCTTGGTGCAGTTTCTTTCTTGGAATCCCGAATCTCAGGAGGTTTTGGTATTACGGCAGGCGGCTAGGGAAGTAGCAGCGAAAATCAGCCGAAACAGGGCCTTTTTGTGGGCGGCCATAGGGCTGGATAGTAAACCCTGTGCTATGAATTGCGATTTCTGTTCTTTGGGGGAAGCCTGGGGTCTGATTAAAGAAGAGGTCGAGCTTACAGAAGAGGAAATCTTGTCCTATGCCAGAGAGTATGTAGCTGGTGGCGTACGCTGGATCGTATTGCGTACGACTCAGTTCTATGGATTTGAAAGGTTGTTACAGGTGGCTAGAAAAATCCGTCGGGAAGTGCCTGGTGAGTATGAATTGGGGGCCAATATCGGGGAGTTTGACCTTGCTATGGCTACCAAGATGCACGAGGCCGGTCTGGAGTTCGTATACCACTCCGTCCGATTAGGCGAAGGGAAAGATACCAGATTTTCGGTGGATGAGCGTATGAAGACGCTGGAAGCGGTCAAGGAATCCGCCTTGAAACTGGTCTACTTGGTGGAACCCATCGGACCGGAACATAGCGTGGATGAAATCGCGGATGCTATTCTCCTGATAAATGACTGCGACGCCAGTGTCACCGGGGCCATGGAACGAGTACCGGTACCAGGAACACCTCTGGGAAAATTCCCCGGAATCACAGAGGAAAGGCTAGCGCAGATTGTAGCGGTGACCCGCCTGGGATCCGGTAGTGCAGAAGACATCTGCGCTCATCAGCCCAGTCGCCTGGCCATGGCCTCAGGGGCCAATGTGGCTGTGGTCGAAAGAGGTGCCATCCCCAGGGAAGGCGGCATGATGAGCGCCAAGGAATGGAACGGATTCGATGCAGATATGGCCAAAGACTGGTTCAGCAACCAGTCCTACCAAGTATAGAGGTGAACTAAAATGATGACGACAAAGAAAATATTATGCATATTCATAGCTCTTTCGTTTCTGACCCTAGTCGGCTGCCAGTCAGCCGACCAGGAGGCGAGCGAAGTTATCCGGGTGGGGACATGGAAGACAGCCCAGACCATCCAGCCGTTCCTGTACTCAGAGTGGACGGAAAAAGAAATATCCGTGCTCAGTTTTACCAATCCGGGGGATATGAAAACGGCTCTTCTGGCGGGTAGTTTGGACTTTTGCGGAACGACCTTGGTAACCGCCATCACGGCAGCATCCAAAGGGGAGCCGGTGATAATCGTTGCTGGCCTTTCAAACCGTTGTTCCGCACTGGTAGTGGGTGCAGACAGTCGGATTGAGACTGTGCTGGACCTGGCTGGCAAGACGATCGCCTATGTGCCTGGCACCATGCACCATCTGCTGCTTCTGGAGAGCTTGGAACAGGCTGGTCTGGATCCCCAGAAGGATGTGGAACTGATCCGTATCGACTTCTTTGATATGGGACAGGCGCTGGCCCAAGGGGAGATAGATGCCTTCTATAGCGGTGAGCCATACCCCTCCATCGCTTTGCTTGAGGGGTATGGAAGAATCCTGGCCTATCCGGATGATCAGCAGGGTTTCGGCGTGATCAATAGCGCGATGCTGAGTACCAAGGATTTGGTTGACAGCAAACCTGAAATGGTAAGAGAAATCCAGCAGGCCCACAGGGAAGCTACCCTATACCTGGAAAATGACCCTGCAGTTTGGTTGAAAGCGGCGGCGGAGTTTGGAACCGACGAAGCAGTGTTGGAGCTATCCTTGACAAACATAGATCTATTCTACGAGATAGACGAGGTGTATCTGACACAAGTGCAGAATCTGGCGGACCGCATGCTGCAACAGGGAATGATCGAGCGTCTGCCTGATATTCGTTCAATGTTTGCACCGGGGCTGCTACCAGAGTCAGAATGATGAACAAGAAGAACCGGTTGCCTGTGGATCCTTTGGCGATGGTCCTGCCGATCGGCGTGCTACTAATATGGAGCTTGTGCTCATATTTTAATTTTCTGCCGGTATATCTGTTTCCCAGTCCAGTGAGGATGTTCAAAGTGGGGTGGGATTTTCTGATCGGGACTGAAGGGATGACACCGTATAGCGGCAGTCTGCTAAATCACCTGATTGCCAGCTTGATGCGGGTGTTGATGGGATTCAGTTTGGCCGCCTGTTTGGGCATCCTGCTAGGGCTTTTATCCGGTAGGATTAAGCGGGCGTACAGGATTTTGGATCCGATGATCCAGATGTTACGCGCCGTGCCGGGAATCGGCTGGCTTCCGTTGGCCATGATTTGGTTCGGGGTGGGACAAAAGACGACGGTCTTCCTGATCGCCTTGGCTGCATTCTTCCCGATTTATCTTAATGTGGCCCATGGTGCGGCCAGAATTCCCATGGAATTGATCCAGGCGGCTCAGATGATGGGGGCGGATGCCCGCGTGTTGCTACGGACGGTCATCATTCCGGCTTCATTCCCTTCAATGCTGGTTGGATTGCGGTTGGGTATGGGGATTGCATGGGCCTATCTGGTATTGGGGGAACTGACCGGTGTTGCGAACGGTCTGGGCGCAGTGATGATGGACGCCCGTATGCTGGGACAGATTGAAATGATTCCGATTGCCATGGTCAGCATCGCACTTATGGGCAAGCTGTGCGACACCTTGTTGGTCAAGCTGGCAAAAAGGCTACATGCTGACCAGGAAATGGATAGATAGATGGAAGAAAGATTAAAGATAAGAGCACTGAGAAAAAGCTATGATCATCCAAATGGGGGAGAGCGATGCTTGGTTTTGGACGATGTGTCCCTTACGGTCGGTAAGGGGGAACTGATCAGTCTGGTCGGGCCCAGTGGGTGTGGAAAATCCACATTGCTCCGCATTATTGCTGGTTTTGAAACGGCTGAGGTGGGTGTGGTTGAATTCTGTGCCAAACCGGTCAGTGGTCCTTCACCGGAACGGGGTGTTGTTTTCCAGTCGCCGGTCCTATTTCCATGGTTGAACGTGAGGGATAATATCACATACGGACTGAAGCTGCGCCGATTATCGGATGAGACCATAGAGCACCTCTGCCAGCGCTATATGAGCTTGACGGGCTTGTCGGATAAGGGTGACTTCTATCCGGCGCAACTCTCAGGCGGGATGCAACAACGGGTGGCTTTGGCCCGTGTGCTGGTCTTGGAACCCAAGATGCTATTGTTGGACGAACCGTTTGCCTCTCTGGATGCCCCCACAAGAATGAAGATGCAGCAGCTCTTATTGGATGTATCGATAAAGATTGGTTTGACCTCGCTCATGGTAACCCATGATATTGAAGAGGCCTTATTGCTTTCGGACCGGGTCTATGTTTTGAGTGGATCGCCAGCTTGCGTCATCCGCGAACTTACTGTTCCTTTTGCGAGACCTAGGCATTTGGATCTAGTCGGGGACTCTGACTTTGCATCCATGAAGCGCGAGATTCTCCATGCACTGATCTAAATGAACGGATTGAGGCTAAGGCTTGATGAAAAAAAAGAGCGCGTGCGCTCTTTTTTTTGTTTGATATTCTGATTGGGTAATCATCTAAGAAATCTGTTGAGCGAAACCTACTCAGAAGACTCGATGAACACCAAGGTTACGATGATCTGCTCAGAATTTTTGTCTTCAATACCAATCCCAATGTGTGTAAAATCAGGATTCAGAATATTGTCCAGATGGAGAGGTGAATTGATGAATGCTTTGTAGGCTTCTTCCGCATTCGTGTTCAGTCCGATATTCTCTCCCATGTAAGCGAATGAGATGCTGAAATGACGAAGCATATCCTGGGGGGATCCATAGACCGGAGAGGTATGACTGAAATAATCCAGATCGATAAGTTCTCTGGTTTTGATGCGGGCGACATCGATAAGCGCGGTGTCCAGCGCCAGTGGATTTAGCCCTTTGGTGGCCCTAAGCTTGCAGATCAGCTGGTACATGATATTCTCCGCTGAGGTAAGAGAGGGTGCTTGAACGGTGACTGATTGAATCGTATCAGGTTCGTCAGCTTCATCTGTAATGACTTCAGGCGGCGTATATTCTGGTTGTGGTTCAGGCTGGGCCTCATTTATTTGATCGGGACTGCTCTCGGCCGGCGGAATAGAGTCTTCAGCTTCAGGGTCATCGGGCACAAGGTCAACTGGGACTGAGTCTGCCGCTTGTGTTTCATCGTCGGCGGTTTTTTGCTCAAGGCCAGTGTTTGGTTGATTTGGCTCTAAGGGTGTTTCTGCCTCTGTCTGTTCTTCGGTGAAGTTGGTGAGGGAACCGATGCTCGCCCCAAGCCCGAAAACACTATTATCGGAATTGTCAGTACCTACCAAAGTGAGCGGTGTGTACGAAGGACTGAGATTAGCTAGTTGGTCAGGTGTTTCTCCTGATTCAGCCAATTGAACATCCTTTAGCGGAATATACCCGATCTGGTCGGCATTCAATTGCACTCCAATCATTTGTCCAAACCGGGCAACAACTTGAAACACTTGGCCATTCTCTCCACGGTATAGGATGCTGCTGTCAGGGTCCGGCGATTCTCTAATAATACAGGAATCAGAGGCGACGGATACGCAAACGGCCACGCTTCCGGTTAAGGAGTTCTGGAAAGCGGGTGTTAGCAGGATTGCAAGGACGAAAAACAAGGTCAACAGAATTTTCCCTAAAGTCTTCATGGTAGTCCCCTTATGTGGCGCTTCAGCTATGATAACAATTATAGTAAACATTATAACATTCGTTGCAGAAATTGGGAAATTTCACGTTGCACAAAGGGATGGTTTACCGAAGCAACTTGCGTTGTGTTGCGGGGCAGTATCTGCAGCATCAAAAAAGGACGCCTTGGCGTCCTTTTGTACATTTTTTCAGGCGACTATGATTTCCCTATGAACAGCTGGGTGTAGATATTCTCATATTTGCCACCGGTCCGGATTCCGATACCTACATGGGTGAAAGCAGGATTCAGGATGTTGGCCAGGTGCTCCTGAGATTTCACCAGGGCTGCATGGGCTTTTTCTACTGATTGATCCCCTGCCAGATTTTCCCCCATACCACGGTAGTCGACCCCGTAATATTTAAGCATGTCGATCGGTGAACCGTAGGTCGGCGAGATGTGGCTGAAGTACTCCAAATCAATGATGTCCTGGGATTTGAGACGGGCGATATCCGTAAGCTTGGTATCCAGCTTTAGAGCGGAGATGCCTTTTGACGCCCGAACCTGGTTGACCAGTCGGAACATGGTCCGTTCCACACTGCTCAGATAGGACAAAATGTCAGTTTCGGGTTTCGGTTCCGGCGCTGGGACAACAGGCACTTCCGGTGGAGAGACCTCAATGGGAACAGGCTCTACCGGTTTGGACTCAGGTTTGGGTGCTGGTGTAGGTTTAGCAGCAGGTTTGGTCGGGGCCTTCTCGACAACTGCTGGTTCTGGTTCCAGAACTTCTTCCTCGGCTGGCTGGAAAGAGGCCACCGATGTGATGGGTGCTGACAGATCAAACAGGTTATGTTCCGTCAGGACCGGTTTCGGCAGTTGGACCGAGGTGTAAGAAGGATTGGGAATCCAATCCGGTTCCAGCGTTATAATTGGCACAAAGGGGTTGGCTTCAGAGATCGGCAGATAACCGATCTTGTCATTGTCCAACTGTATGCCGAGTGTCTGCTTGTAGCGAACGACTACCTCGAAGATCTGACCTTCCTGGGCTTGGATCAAGGTATCGCTGTCTGGTGTGAGACTTTTTCTTATTTCGCTCTCATCCTCATTGATAGAGATACAAATGGGGGATGTGACGGGCTCGCTGGCGTGCGCTACAGAATTGTTTGCTAAGGGGATTAGTAAGGTTGACAGGGCTAGCAGCCCGATCATTAGTGCTTTTTTGGGTGTCCGCATTAAGATTCCTTTTCATGGTGTGTTGTGTTGGTTTCTTATTATCATAACACCCAGAACAGTTTCTTGGAATCTGCATATATATCAAGCTCCCGGGGTAAACCCGGGAGCTTGGCAGTATTATTTTGCTTTTTTGTGGTGTTGCAGGTAATGTAGCGTGTAAGTTGTCATAGCGATGATTTTCAGGATCACGGCTGCGCCGAACACCAGTATGCTGATGAGCAGGTTCGGGAACAGAATGTTCAGGGCCACACCGACGAAGAAGATGACGGTCGTGGCCTTGCCGAAGCGGTTGGAAGGTATGACGAAGCGCTTCTTACGGAAATACATGTAGAATCCAGTGATGATCATGAAGGTCTCGCTGACTAGGATGAATAGGAATGCCCAAAATGGTATGGTATGGTCGAGATACAGACAACCGACGGCCATCAGGAGCATAAGTTTGTCGGCCAGTGGATCGAGTACGGTTCCGATCACGGTGACTAGGTCATAGCGCCTTGCCAGATAGCCATCCAATACATCAGTCAGGCTGGCCAGGACGTAGATGCCCAGAGCATAATAATGGCTGTTAGGATTGCCGGAAAAAAAGACAAAGGGGAATATGGGGACTAAGCACATCCGCATGATAGTCAATAAATTGGGCAAGTTTTTCATATGGCTGTATCCTCTCTCTGCTTTTATATAATTATACCTTACTTTTGCGGTGTGTAAAACCTACAGAACGACTCAAGGAACAGAAGACTAGAATAATTTCTAAGAATCGATTATTTTGTTAGAATGAAGTATGTTGATAATTTTAACGTAAAGACTGAGAAGTCTCCCTCCTCTTAGCTTTCTCTACTCATGAAGTGAGGCGTAGGAGGGGGATGAATCAGTTTTGAATTTGCCGTATAAATATGATATAATGAAATCAGTGGTAATCACAGAGATGGGGT
>DAOUPV010000085.1 GCA_030625965.1 Clostridia bacterium | reverse complement strand
CGGTAGAATGGTCTGCTGTCTTCTCTTCCATGAAAATCATCGGTTCACCGCAACATATGACGGGAGCCCCACCTTCCACGAAAACCTCTACAATATTTCCACAATGCTCGCATTTGTAAATACCTAGTTTCGCTGCCATTTCCTCCATCCTTTCTATAATAAAATCTATCTATACTATACCACTTTCAATCCGAGACCTGTCAAATAAATCGGCTGTATCGTTAAAATATTTTGTACCCCGATCCACCTGGAAGGGATATAAAAAACCGGAGAACCCTTCAAGCGGTTTTCCGGTTTCATGCACACAATTATTCCTAATTATTGGTAACCTCAGCTACCAAAGGGGAACGAAATTCAGGAAAAGATATACAAAATAGAGCAGGAAGAGTATTAGTCCCTCCCTACGGTTGATAACCTGATAAGCATTCTTGGCAACGTAGCGGAAGAACCCGACAATCAGAATCATAGCTGGGATCTGTAGCTTGTAGAATGCCAGCGGGACTTCCAGTCCCTGAGAGGTTACTGCAGCCGCACTACCAACCACAAACAGCACATTCAGGATATCGGCTCCGATAATGTTTCCCACTGCCAGCTCCCCATGTCCCTTGCGCACGGCAGTTACCGCCGTTACCAACTCAGGCAAACTGGTACCGAAGGCCACCAGCGTGGCCGCGATGACACCCTGGGGGATACCCACTCGGATGGCCAGTGTCTCAACTGTTGGAATCAGGATGCGTGAGGAAAGAATCACCAATGCAATACCGACCACCAGCTTGCTCACCTGCATCCAGATTGGTCTTTTTTCCTCTTCTAGAACTACACCCTCGTCCACACCGGAGGACACCGCCCAGCGCATCGACAGATAGATATATCCTGCCAGCAAGACCAGGAATGCGATACCCATCCATTGGTAGATGGTCCCGTGGGTCATTCCATTGGAGAAAAAGGGCAGGCATACTATGGCCAGAAGGATTACGGCCAGCACCTGCAGTCTTCCCTGTCGGTTGATGGTCTTGGGATCCACGGCAAGCGGTCCGATCATGGCCGCCAATCCGAGAATCAGACCTGTATCAGCGATGATGGATCCTATGGCGTTACCCAATGCCAGATCGGGATTTCCATTTACGGCTGCCAGTACAGAGATGGTCGCTTCTGGAAGCGTCGTTCCCAGTGATACGATGGTGGCGCCCACCACCATCTTGGGTATCCCCCAGTGGATGGACAGGGATACCGCCTCATCCACAAGCAGGTCCGCTCCCTTGGCCAACGTAAACAGAAATACTGCAATAACAGCGAACAGACCAACCATCGGCAACTGCACGACAAGATGATAAATAACTTCTTCCATAGATGCTCCTCCCTACTGCAAATAAAAAACTCTACACCCTTAACAGATGTAGAGTCTCACTAGACAAAATTGCCACCACAGCCGGGATCGTATCCGTATTGACGACTCTGGTTCCAAAGGAAAGTTACTCCCTCTAACGCAAAAAGTATATCCCATTGCCTGACTGGCGTCAAGGTCCGATCGCATCCGCTTGTGCTCAGAGGCGAAACTAGATTATTCGTAGGATTGGGACAGTTCCTCCAAAGAGATCCTCGTGGTCTTCACTTGGCTTTCATTGGTCAGCACAACCAAATTGTCCCCAGCCTGAATCTTGGTGTCACCGCAAGGGATGATTTCCTTATGACCCCGCTTCAAGCTGACCAGCAGACTGTGCTTGGGCCATTCGATTTCCTTGACTTTCTTGCCTTCGGCCAGTGATCCCATGAATACAGGTGCCTCGATCAAGGTCTTTATGCGTTCCGAGGTGACGAATATCGGCATATTGTCCACCAGCCGTTCCAGCAAGCTTTCATAGATAGGCTCGCTTTCCAGGATGTCCGCCACCAGGTAGGAAACGATGGCCACCATGGTCAGTGGCAGAAAATGCTGGAATGATCCAGTCATCTCACTGATCAGAATAATACCGGTTATGGGCGCCCGGACTATGGCCGTGAAATAGGCTAGCATAGCATATACGATCATGTTCAACACGAAAGCAGATGGCATGTCGAACCACAAGACCAGCAGATTTCCGTACAAAGCGCCAGCCACGCCGCCCAGAACCAGTAGTGGTAGGAATATTCCGCCTGGCGCTCCTGATCCATAGGAGAACATGGTGAATGCAAACTTAATTAGAAGCAGAAGTGCCAGTGCTGCTATGGCCATTCCGTTGTAATCCAGATGGGACAGCAAATCATGTCCACCACCCAGAACCTGGGGATAGGCCAGTGCTAGGATCCCGGCCATTATGAAAGGAATAAAAATCTTGTTATCCTTCTTGATTAGGCCGTCCCTGGCATAATATTCCTGACTCTTCAGTAACATCTTGTTGTAGAACACGCCAAAAAAGCCCATGACCACACCCAAAAGCACGGCATAGTGATAATACTGCAACGGCAGGTTCTGTAAGCCGACGAAACGGAACACCGGCTCCATACCGAAAAAGTTTTTGGAGATGAAATCGGCAGATACGGCCGCCACCAGAGCGGAAGCCAACACCATGGGGGAAAAGTTCTTATGAACCTCCTCCAGAGCGAACATCACACCGGCAAGAGGGGCATTGAAAGCAGCCGCCAGACCTGCAGAAGCGCCTCCTGTCACCAGAAATCTCTCTTCTATCTTCTTGCGGTGTAAGAGTTGGCTAATGCCTTTACCCACTGCTGCGCCAAGCTGAATTGACGGTCCCTCCCGTCCCAGCGACAGCCCAGCCCCGATGGACATCAGGCCACCGAAAAATTTAAGGACCAGCACTTTCAGCCAATTCATATGAATAATGTTTTGCAAATACCCTTCGACCTGTGGGATGCCAGATCCCTTGACCAGCGGTTCGAAAGCCATTATTTTCTTAACAACAAAGGCCAATGCCAAGATCATCAGTAGATAGATGGCCGCCAGATGGGGATCTTGGTGCACTCGGTCCAGAAAATGGCCACCGCTTTCAACCACCAGATTCAACATCATGCGATAGGCAACGATGACAAAGCCCGTCGCAATACCTACTAGGGCTCCTTCGAAAATCAGTCTAAAACGAAAACGGTACCATCCATGCAACGTCTCCTGTGTGCTGTCCCGATTATATTCGTGTTTTTCTTCCATGCGCTCGCCCCTTCTACCCGTAATCTCAAAAGATCTATCCGTTCAGTTCAGGTTCTTTTCTCAAAATGCAGTGCATGTATCACTCTAGTTCGTCTGAGTTTCCTCTAATAATATCGAATACTACTCCAATTATAAAGTGAAGAAGCTTGACAGGCAATGAAACAAAGTCACAAAAAAGTTCACCTTTCTTTGTCATTTCTGTGGCCGCGGAATAATTCAAGTACCTGGATCCCTACCGCGTAAGGATAACAACCAAAAAAAACGGGCATCTCTGCCCGTTTTTAAATCCAGCTTATAGATATGAGGTAACGATTTCAACTACATTGTCCACATTGAAACCATATTTGGATACAACCTCGCCACCAGGAGCACTGGCGCCGAAGGTATCGATGGCGATACTTCGTCCCTTGAGACCAACATATTGACCCCAACCCAGGGAAGTACCCATCTCGATGGAAATTCGTTTTTCCACATCAGATGGCAATACGCTCTCGCGGTATTCCTCGGATTGCTCATTGAAACGTTTGAAGGAAGGCAGAGATACCACACGGGCATCGATGTTCTTCTCCTTCAAGGCTTTCTTGGCATCTATGGCCAGTCCGACCTCGCTACCAGTAGCGATCAGGATCACATCGACGTTCTTCTCTTCCTTGGCGATCACATAACCACCCTTGGCAACACCGTCTTCATCCACGCCCTCGAGCAAGGGTACACCTTGTCTGGTCAGGATCAAGCAGGTCGGGTTGCTGGTCGATTCCAGCGCTAGCTTCCAGGCTATCTTCACTTCCTGCACATCGGCAGGACGGATGACATCCATGTTGGGTACGGCTCTGAGACCGGATAGTTGCTCAACAGGCTCATGCGTCGGTCCATCTTCTCCTACCGCCACGGAATCGTGGGTAAAGGCATAGATGGCCGGCAAGCCCATTAGTGCTGACATGCGCATTGCAGGCTTCATGTAGTCACTAAAGATGAAGAATCCACCAACAAAACCTTTCAAACCATGAAGGCTGAGACCATTGTTGATGGCAGCCATGGCATGTTCCCTGACACCGAAGTTCAGGTTTCTGCCGGTCCTTAACTCTTTGCTGAAGTCTCCGGCAATGCCTTTGACTTTGGTGGACTTGGTCAGGTCGGCGCTACCGCCGATTAGTTGCGGGTATTTTTCCTGCAGCTTCTTCAGGATTTCTCCGGAAGAGGCACGGGTCGCAACTTTGTCCTCCGGCAAATAGTCCGCTACTACAGACAGATCCACTGACATCTCTTTATCACCCATCACTACCTGGAGGGCGGCATATTCTTCAGGATACTGCTCCTTGTAGGAATTCATCATCTCTGCCCATTTCTGGAAGGATGCGATTCCCTTCTTGTCGTTCTTGCCTTGGATATCCGCGTATACATCATCCGCTACTGTGAACGGCTCACTCGGATAGCATAGGGTCTCACGGGTCTTCGCTGTGCCTTCATCCCCGATGGGCGAGCCATGGGTCGCGCAGTCACCCGCCAGGGGTGATCCGTGACCGATTACGGTCTTGATCTCGATGATGCAGGGCTGGCTAGTATTGGCTTTGGCTGCATCGATGGCTGCCGCGATGTCACCCGTCTCTTCACCATCGTCTACCAAAATATGCTGCCAGTTCATGGCCTCATACTTCTGCTTAGAATTCTCCGAGTTTGCGGAATCTACCGGGCCATCCAACTGGATATCATTCGAATCGTAGAGCACGACCAGTTTACCAAGACCCAGATGACCGGCCAGACTGATGGCTTCCTGAGTCACACCCTCTTGCATGTCTCCATCACCGCACAACACGTAGGTGTAGTGATCAACGATGTTCATGTCTTTCTTATTGAAGCTAGCAGCCAGGTAACTCTCCGCGATGGCCATTCCTGTAGCCATGGCGATACCCTGACCCAGCGGTCCGCTGGTGGCATCCACGCCTTCGGTGTGGCCGAATTCCGGGTGACCCGGAGTTTTGGATCCCCACTGACGGAAAGCCTTCAGATCGTCCATGCTCAGCTTGTGTCCGCTTAAGTGCAGCATAGAGTATAGCAGCGCGGAACCGTGTCCGGCCGCCATAATGAAACGGTCCCTGTTGAACCAACTGGGTTCAGCAGGATTGTAATTCAGTTGTTCGGTGTATAAGGTATACAGCATGGGTGCAGCACCCAACACAATACCCGGATGACCGCTATTGGCCTTGTTGATCATATCCACTCCCAACAGGCGTAGCGCATTAATCGAATCTTTGTTACTCATATCATTTACCCTTAAAGAGATTCTACTCTCTTCCTTTCTCTATGGATCGTTATTCGCGAAATTTCCCCCCTATTGTATCATATCTACGCACGAATGCTAGACCTGAAAATGAGGTTACTCACCCCAATCCACCAATCGTCTTTCTCCATCCAATTCTTTGATTTCCGTGATATCCTGGCTCACTTCCAGAACGCCCTTGTATGTGCCGTCTATATCCCTCAAAGCGAAATACTGGATCATAACCATTCTGCCCCTGAGCCGGAGCCAGAACCGGGCCATATCCTTTTCACCCCGTCGGAATGCCTCTACAATCTCCAGCACCTTGTCCACACTCTGTGGTGGATGGCATTGGCTGACATCTCTCCCGATGGATGCGGCAGACCTGGGAAAGAACCGTTCCTTGGGTTTGGAAAAATACTGTACCTTGTTGTTCTCATCCACCAGTGTAAGATCCACTGGAAGATGCGATAACAGCAGGTTCAGCTGCTCCAGGCTCAACTCCCCGGTATCGCTACGGTAGCTCCAACCCTTCCAAGCATCTTGCTCTGGTAGCATAGCTTCCAGTTGCTCAATCTCTGGAGCCTGGATATAGGCGAAACCGTACTCCTTAGACTGTCGCAGCATTTCCCCGAAATCTTCCTCCGCGAGCATCTGCATGGCACAGGGAAATAGGATCCATTCTTCCTTCTGGGTCATGCCGATCAGGTTGAAAAACATCTTGCCAAGGTCCTTGTGCAGCGAATTCATGTCCCCGGCGTCCAAGCTTTCCAAGACAGTCTTCATGCTTACTCTGGCCTCGTCATGCAGTGCCCACATGATTGACAACCCTTCGAAACGATCCCTCTTCTTCTCCAGGTAGGGAAAAAGTATATTTTCCTTCTTTAAATAATGCTTCTCTATCTCCATCAGACCCTGCACCATGTCTCTGAGTGCTGTTCTGTTGGTTTTTAGATCCTTCATCTTAAGTAGCTGTTTGATTTCCTGCATACGATTCCTGAGCGCCTCATTCTCAGCCTGAAGCGTCCCCAGAAAGGTTTCCTCACCTGGAATTTCCCACTGATAGGCTCTCAGTCCCACATGGAACAGGTGAAGCAACTTGTCAACATAGGTCAACATCTCGGTTGCACTGACCCCCTGCTTAAGCTGTCTGTATTCGATTTCCATCACTTCCTGTGGTGTCACCTGGCTACATTCCTCGCGCAATGATTCTATCTGGCCCTTGTCTACCTGACCAGCCCGCATCTTGAGGGCTAAATCCAGGAGTTTTTCCACGCGTTTTTCATTGATTGCTTCTGCCATCTTAATTCTCCCTTATATCGATATCAGATTTGCATTTTCGTTCACTTCCATCCTATATATAAAAGAGGAAAGACGCAATATGTATCAGCGCCCACTCTTGATTGACGCTCCAAAGCTATCATGATACCATCAATTCATTATCAAACATATATTGAATCATCCGGAGGTAACTATGAATTACGATTTCACGTCCATAATCCCCAGAAACCAAATGGGGGCCATCAAGTGGGACAGCATATCCCAGCAGAGCGTCATGGGCCAGGTCAATGTCCCTTTGTCTGTCGCAGACATGGAATTCAAGGCCTGCCCCCATATCATCACTGCCATAAAAAAAGCTGCTGACTTCGGCGTATTCGGCTACACCTATCTTCCGCCAGCCTACACCGCATCTGTCGCAGACTGGATGGAGAAACGTCATGGTTGGTCCATTCAACCTGAATGGATCGAACAGACCTGGGGTGTCGTTCTGGCACTCTATCATGCAATCCGCGCCTATAGTCAAGAAGGAGATGAGGTGATTATTCAGACCCCTGTCTATTATCCCTTCTTCAGCGCTGTCAAAGATACCGGCCGCACCTTGGTGGAAAGCCCTTTAAAAATCGTGCATGGCCGTTACGAGATGGATTTCGAGGACCTAAGGAAAAAGGCTAAGACTGCACGGCTCATGATCCTGTGCAGCCCCCATAATCCCGTAGGCCGGGTATGGACTGAAGAAGAACTTAAGACACTCGGAGATATCTGTCTGGCCAACGATGTGTTGCTGATTTCAGACGAAATCCACTTCGATCTGATCCATGGTCCTCACAAGCATACGGTCTACGCTACACTTGGTGAGGCCTATGCCGAGAACAGCATCGTCTGCACCTCCCCCAACAAGACTTTCAACCTGGCCGGGATGCCGATGTCCAATATCATTATCAGCAATCCAGACTTAAGAAAGAAATTCCAGGAAGCAAGCCGCACGGCAGGCACGGAATTCTATAGCTATTTTGGTTATGCAGCCTGCGAAGCTGGATACACTCTGGGAGAAGAATGGCTGGAAGAAATGCTCGGTGTCGTATGGCATAATTACCAGGTATTCAAATCCTTTATGGCAGAGCACTTCCCAGATGTATTCGTGCACGATATGCAGGGTACCTACCTGGCTTGGTTCGATTGCAGCACCTTCGGACTGGGCAATCGACAACTGGAACTGTTCCTGAAAAAGGAAGCCGCCCTCTATCTGAACCAAGGCTATGTCTTCGGTAAGACCGGCAGCCAGTTCCTGCGCATCAATCTGGCCTGTCCCACTTCGGTCATCGAGAATGCTTTGGACCGCCTGTACGCGGCAGCCAAGCGCTGTGAAATTATCTAAATCTACTAATAAGTAAAGGGCCAAGCAAATGCTTGGCCCCTTTCACCATTCTACAGGTCCTCGATCTGGACCTCGTAACTAAACTCTGTAGCCTTTTCCACCAAGGCGATGCCCCCGCAGTATTTCTCCCGGGACAAGCGACAGGCCTTTTCCACATTACTGTGATTCAATCCTTTGCCGCTGAGCCAGTAAATCAAATGTACCTTGGTGTAGGTGAAGGGATGCTCCTCTGACATTTCCGTCTGGACAACCATGCGGAACGCCTCCACTGGTTCCTTCATCTTCTTCAGGATCGACACAACATCCATACCGGTACAACCGGTCATGCCCGCTAGAAT
>DAOUPV010000088.1 GCA_030625965.1 Clostridia bacterium | reverse complement strand
TACACTTCTGGTCAAGATGCAGATAGAACATCTGCGGACAATCTAAATATTCTTACCACTCAGGTGAAATACACTGGCGTAGTTATTGAAATGGCAATAAAAGAGTTCTTCGGATCAGGAACCGAACCAGGTGTTGTTTCTTTGGGAGTAGTGGAGAATGTGGTCGGAGCTACATTTATTACGGATGATGGCGTCAATCCCAGAAATACTGACATATTGACCGATGAAATCGTTGCAACCGCCAAGGAGCTTGCCGAGAAGATTAAATCCGGCGAGGTCGTTCTGGAAGTACCCATGGAAGAGGATTACATATTCTAGATTGGATGATAGATAAAATCAACCGTAGAAATTGCTTTTAACCACAAGAGCAATAATGTTCAATACATCAAGGTAGTTACAAACTAATATGCCTAAAGACAATCTATCAAAAAGGAAGAGCAGATTGTTCTTTAGGCATCCTTGATCAATAAGAGAGAAAGATTATGAACTGCCGGAATTCATAATGGCTGACTTCAGATAGAGAATCTGAACAAAAGATATTCATGGATTGCTTTTGTCGTGAGTTTCGTGGGTGACGCACCCGATGAATAATAACTATCTCAATATCATATAAGAGTAGGTGGGAATATGTTACTTAGAATGGATAATATAGTTAAAAAATATGGTGACTTAGTTGCAAACGATAAAGTCAATTTAACTTTAAATAAAGGCGAGATATTAGCGGTAATCGGAGAAAATGGAGCGGGCAAAACAACATTGATGAAAGTGTTATACGGCCTGGAGCAACCGACTTCCGGAACAATCGTCATTAATGGTGAAGAAATTCAAATAAAGGATGCGAATCAGGCTATTAAGAATGGTATCGGTATGGTACAACAGCATTTCATGCTATTCGAAACCTTCAATGTTACTGAAAATATAGTCTACGGCAAGGAGCCTAGAAAAGGTGTCTTCTTTGATCTGGAGCGCGCAAAACGTGATGTGAAAAAAATATCACAAGAATATGAATTGCCATTGGACCCTGAACGTGGAATTGCCGGAATGCCGGTAGGTTTGCGCCAGCGCGTCGAAATTTTGAAGGTGCTTTATCAAAATTCGGACATCATCATCTTTGATGAGCCAACAGCCGTATTGACACCACAAGAAGTCAAAGAACTCTTAAAAACACTAAAACAACTCGCGAAGATGGGCAAAAGCATTATCATCATCACCCATAAATTATATGAGGTGATGAGTGTCGCAGATCGGGCCATGGTTATGCGTGCCGGTGAAGTGGTAGCGGACGTAAGGATTGAAGATACTACTGCGGAAGAGTTGTCCTTTCTGATGGTAGGAAGACATCTGATTGAGCAGAAGATACCAGAAAAGGAAGTAGGACAGGTACTTTTGAATGTGGAGGACTTGTGTCTAGCCGATGAGCATGGTAGTACGATTCTCAAAGACGTTAACATCCATGTGAAATCAGGTGAAATTGTAGGGGTAGCCGGGGTGTCCGGCAATGGACAAACTGAACTGGTCGAGTGCTTATTCGGTTTACGTAAAGCAGTAACTGGTAGTATATCGCTGAAAGAGAAGAACCTCTTCAACAAGAGCGTCAAGTTCATTAGGAAGGCAGGGATTTCTCTCGTGCCTGAGGATAGATATATCTGGGGTTCTGCTATAGAAGCTACATTGTATGAAAGTGCCATTATGGGACATTATGCCAAACCGGAAATTTCGAGTAAGGGGATGATCAGTGGCAAGAAGGCTATTGAATTTACCCAACAGATAATCCGAGATTTTGGCGTTAAGGCTGAGACAGCGGAGCAGACTGTGGGCTCTCTTTCCGGGGGAAACGCGCAAAAACTGATTGTTGGAAGGGAAATAAAACAAGATACGCCCCTGCTGATAGTGGCTGAACCTACTAGAGGGGTAGATGTTGGTGCCATGGAAGCCATCCATGACAAGATAATAGAGAAAAGAATGAATGGTGATGGGGTACTGCTCGTATCTTCGGAACTGTCAGAAATCATAAAGCTATCGGACAGGATTTATGTCATGTACGAAGGTGAAATCAATGGGGAGCTATTCAAAGAAACTATGGACGAGGAAGAAATAGGAGTTCTGATGGCGGGAGGTAGGAAACATGCTGAGAATTAAATTGAAAAGATATTTATCTCAGTTGGCTCACCCTGTATTTGCCATTGGGATCTCATTGGTTTTGGGTGCGATAGCTATTCGCATCGTGGGCGCGAACCCGCTTGAAATATACGGAATCATGTTGAATGGAGCTTTTGGAAATAAATACTATATTTTGGCAACACTTACCAGAGCAACACCCATCATTATCTGCGGACTGGGTGCAGCTATCGCCTGGAGTACCAGATATATGGGTATCGGCGGTGAAGGACAGATGATCGTAGGAGGATTTGTTACTTCAATCTTCGCTCTGTACATGCCGGGTCCGGAATGGCTGATACTGCTGGCTGCAATTCTGGGCAGTATCGCCGCCGGAGGCGTTTATTCAGTCTTTTCAGGTTGGTTATTGAGAAAATTCAAAATGTCGCTGGCCATAACTACATTGATGCTGAACTACGTTGCTCTTTTCGTGACCTATCATTTTGTAGCCAATAGATTTCTGGACACCACAACCACAGAGGGGAAACTGGAACAGACCAAACAGATTTCTGCAAGCCTGAGGTTCCCCCAACTCTTTGAAGGATATCCGCTGCATCTAGGATTCATTATTGCAGTCATACTGGTATTCCTATTGTGGTTTGTCATGAACAAGACGACGTTTGGTTATGAAGCGAAAATGAGCGGATTCAATCGGAGTTTCTCGGATTTCGGAGGGATCAACAGCAAGAAAATCATGTACAGCGTTCTCTTTATCAGCGGCGCGATCTGCGCTCTAGCTGGTACCGGCGAGGTGCTCGGTACGCAATATAGATATGTGCACAATATGTATGTTTCCGCCAGCTTCGCTTGGATAGGTTTGAATGCGGCGCTCATATCCAATTATAATCCCCTAGGTATTCTAGTATCTTCGATTATCTTGGCCGGGATACAAACAGGAGGGTCAGCGATAGCCAGATCCACTTCAGTGCCTCTGGAAATTTCAGCTATCATTCAAGGTTGCATTACATTATTCATTTCAGCCAAGATCATTATTAGCTGGAAGAGGAACAAGAAAGAATTGAAGAAAGAGCAGATAATGAATGATGAGACCATTGAACAGAACAAGTTGTTGAACACGGGTACGACACAAGATGTGCTAAAAAGAGACACTGAAGAATTGGAAGATGAGGTGGGTGCCTAATGGATATTAACAGTATGTATATCGCGGTTGTATTAAATTCAACGATACGCCTAATGACTCCGATTCTATTTGTAGCGCTAGGTTCGGCATTATGTAATAGGGTATTCATATTCAATATTGGTCTGGAGGGAATGATGCTGACCGGTGCCTTCTTTGCGATAGTGGCGAATCACTATACGGGAAGTGTTGTGCTATCGCTTCTAGCAGCAATGATATCTTCGATGCTGGTTGCCTGGGTAGCAGGTATCTTCATGGTTAAGTTCAAGGGCGCCATGTTGGTTGTAGGCGTTTCAATCAATGTGCTGATGCTGGGGCTTACTACTTTCTTGATGCAGATTCTGTTCGGTGTTAAAGGAGCTTATGTAAGCAATGATCTGGTTAGCCTACCCAAAGTGAATGTGGACTTTCTTGCGGGTGCGCCCTTTTTCCAGACATTGTTTGGTTCGCTGACATATCTGGATTATTTTGCCTTCGTAGTAGCCATCATACTGTATTTCTATTTGTTTCGGACAGTCTCCGGTTTTAGACTCCGTTCAGTAGGACTCAATAAAATTGCTTCCGAAAGTCTGGGAATTAAAGCAGAGAGGATCCAGATTGCGACCATTACCTTTTCCGGACTACTTTCAGGACTTGGTGGATCATTGTTAACCATGGGTGGCGTCACCATGTTCGCCCAGAATATCACCTCAGGCCGAGGATTCATTGCTCTGGCGGCAGGCACACTTGGCTCCGCTCATCCTTTAGGGGTGGTGCTTTCCAGCTCATTCTTCGGATTAGCTCAATCAATCGGCAATACCATGCAAAACACAGCAGTCAGCAGTCAGCTGGCTATGGCTACGCCATATGCGGCCACGATTCTAGCGTTGGCGTTGTACAACTATCTGCAGATCAAAAGAGGTGCGAACCTTGACCAGTAACAGGATTAATGGAGGGAAAACAATGGATTACAACTATGAATATTTCAAGAAGAGTGCAGACTATATTTTAAGCAAAATTGATTTCAAACCTGAGGTTGCGATGATTTTAGGTTCAGCCTTGGGATCTCTGGCGGAGGAAATTGAGAATCCGGTCGTCATCCCTTATGAAGACATACCGAATTTTCTACAATCAACTGTTGACTCGCATGCAGGAGAATTGATCCTGGGTACGTTGAGCGGAAAAAAAGTTGTTTGCATGTCAGGAAGATTTCACTACTACGAAGGTTATGATTTCGAACAACTGGTCATTCCCATCAGAGTGTTCAAACTCCTGGGCGTGCAGACTACCATACTGACCAATGCTGCAGGGGCAGTCAACTTGGACTATGAAGCTGGCGATGTGATGATTATCCGTGACCACATTAAAATAATGGGAGCAAGTCCTTTGCGGGGCAAGAATATTGAAGAGTTCGGCCAAAGGTTCTTCGATGTTGGAGATATGTATACCGAACGGTTAAGAGATGTAGCTAAGAAATGTGCAGCCAACACGGAATTAAAAGTACATGAAGGAGTTTATTTCTTTTGGATGGGTCCGCAGTTCGAATCGCCATCAGAAATAAAGGCAATCAGAATCCTGGGTGGAGATGCGGCAGGCATGTCTACAGTAACCGAATCGCTCACGGCAGCCCATTGTGGGATGGATCTGTTGGCATTATCCTTGATGACAAACATGGCAGCTGGCGTTCTAGATCAACCCATTACACCGCATGAGGTAGGTGTCATTGCCAACCAGTCCGCTGGAAAATTACGTGGTTACCTAAAGGATATTCTGGTTAACTTATAGGAGATGACAAGAAATGAAGCTTTTACTGAAAAATGCCGCCATCATAGCATATGATGGCGGTATTAAGACATATAGGAATGGTTATGTAGGCATAGAGGATGACAGGATTATTTATGTATCCGATATAAAACCCAGCGAGGAATACGACCGAGAAAAAGATATGCGCAATAAGTTGTTGATTCCGGGTTTGATCAATGGCCACAATCATTCACCGATGACGCTGCTCAGAGGAGTAGGCAGTGAACTGCCGTTAGATAGATGGCTGAACACGGTGTATCCCATCGAAGAAAAAATGCTGAGAGAAGATATCGGTATCGGCTCGAGAGTGGCCTTATTAGAAATGATATCCGGCGGGACAACGAGTTTTTCAGATATGTATATTCTTCCCGAGGCAACGATTGATGAAGTCGTAAAAGCAGGAATCAAGGCAAATGTTACCCGCCCGGTAGTCTCTTTCGATCCCGATGAAGAATATGCCGATAACAGTCGATGCAAAGAATCCTTAGAAGTCTATAAAGAATATAATGGATACGCCAAGGGAAGAATCCTTGTCGATTTTTCCATCCATGCGGAATATACGAGTACAGAAAAAGTCATCAAAGGGTATAGTGAAGCCTGTAATGAAGTGGATGGACATATGCATATCCATCTGTCGGAAACCATTAAAGAGCATAATGAATGTATCGCCAGATACGGCAAGACGCCGGCCCAGTGGTTTCATGACCTAGGAACCTTTGATAGCTCGGCTCAAGCAGCACATTGTGTGGTTGTGGATGAGGCTGATCTTGAGATACTGAGGGATAACGGAGTTACCGTCGTTCATAATCCAACCAGTAATATGAAGTTGGGCAGCGGGTTTGCTGCGATAGAGAAAATGTTAACTATGGATTTGAATGTGAGTATCGGAACGGATGGAGCCGCCAGTAACAACAATTTAAATATGTTGGAAGAGATGCATCTGGCAGCACTGATCCATAAAGGGAAGAACAATGATCCTACCATTGTCACGCCGGCACAGATCTTTGAAATGGCGACCATCAATGGAGCGAAGATGCAGAGACGTAGCGATACTGGGGCTATAGCCGTCGGGAAGAAGGCGGATATGGTTGCCATAGATCTGGATAAGCCACATCTGATGCCGTCTTTCGATTTATTGTCTACCTTGACCTATTCGGCGCAGTCATCGGATGTTTGCATGACCATGGTTGACGGTAAGATCATATATGAAAATGGTGTATTTTATACTGTTGATGAAGAAAAAGCAAAATTTGAAATGAAAAAGTCTATCGAAAGACTATACTTGTAATAGTGGGAGGATAAGAAAATGGAAAGAGCGGATAAAGGATTAGCTTTCATGCTACGATATGAAAATATTGCTTGGTATGAAAATGGAGCAGTAAGAATATTGGACAGAAGAGTCTATCCAACACAGGTCTCATTTGTTACCTGCAGGAGCCATATGGAAGTCACACAGGCGATTACAGACATGGTTACCCAGAGTGCCGGGCCCTATACGGCGGCTGCAATGGGCATGGCCCTGGCCGCCTATGAATGCAAGGGTATGACGGAAGAAAAACAGAAAGAGTATCTAAGCAATGCGGCCTATACCATATCCCATGCCAGACCGACTACTGTTGAAAGAATGAAACTTATCGTCGAGGGCTGCTACGCGGTTGCGCTAAAAGCCCTGGATGAAGGGAAAGATATCAGCGAGACCATCGTAGAGCATTCGATCCGAACCAACAACAAGAGATACAACAAGATTGCCATTATGGCGGATTACCTGGCGGATATGTTCCCCAAAAAGGGCAAGATCATGACCCAGTGTTTCGGGGAGACCATCGTAGGTATGATGCTTAAGAAGGCCAAGGAAAAAAATTGTGATTTGAAGATATTCTGCCCGGAGACGCGTCCCTACTTTCAAGGAGCGAGACTGACAGCCAGCGTGGTTCATGATTCCGGTTTCGATGTTACCGTGATCACGGACAACATGCCGGCATTCGTGATGCAGAAAGAAAACATCGATGTGTTCACCTCGGCTGCTGACGCGATCTGCTTGGATGGCTATGTTGTCAACAAGATCGGAACTTTTCAGATTGCCATGGTGGCAAAATATTTTGGCGTCCCCTATTTTGTAACGGGCGCACCCGACCAAGGCCATCCTACGGTTGATACCATCAATATCGAGATGCGTGATCCAGAGTTTGTTTTACAGGCTATGGGTGTAAGAACGGCAATGGAAGGTGTAAAGGGATATTATCCTTCCTTTGATATTACCCCTCCTGAACTAGTGAGTGGTGTGGTTACCGATATCGGCATCCTGACACCGTACGACTTGCATAGATATTATGCAAATAAAAATGAAGGTGAGTTCTAAACGTTATGACGGGTACTATTGTGAATGCCATCGCGGTTATGATTGGTGGAATCATCGGCGTGACGGCCAAAAGGTTTATCAAGAAGGAAATCCAGGAAATACTGCTGCATGTAGTCGGTGTATGCGTAATCATTATCGGTATCAACGGATTGATCAGCACCATGTTTGTAGTTGATCCGATTGATGGGCGGCTAAGTAGCAGTGGTGGTGTTTTGCTGATGGCCAGTTTGGTGGTCGGCGTTGTCATTGGGGAATATCTCAAGCTGGATGCTAGATTGTCAGCCTTCGGAAAGAAGGTTGAGCAAAAGCTGAAGCTGAAGAGTAATTTTTCTCATGCATTCATCGAAGCATCTATCTTGTATTGTGTGGGCGCGATGGCCATCGTTGGGGCCATAAATGAAGGAGTTTATGGAGACAGCAGTTTTCTGCTTCTGAAAAGCTCATTCGATTTTGTGACCTCAATAATCTTGGCGTGCTCTCTGGGCATTGGAGTTTCATTTTCGGCCATTTCCATATTTGCCTGGCAGGGAGCATTGACGCTATCCGCGAAGTTCATCGCTCAGTACGTGCCAGATTATTTCATCAATAATGTATCGATGATCGGCTATGCCATCGT
>DAOUPV010000046.1 GCA_030625965.1 Clostridia bacterium | reverse complement strand
GTGCTGGCAAACCCTACCGGATCTCCCAGCAAAGATATGATCTTCCACTCATAGATTCCGTCACTGGATTCCTTATAGTCCTGGGCATTCTTGGCCAGAGACTGCAGCTGTTCCCGTTGGGCCTCATACAGTTCTGCCTGGCTTTCCAGATAGCCGCTCACCGACTCCATATCCGAACGGAGCTCTTGCAGG
Organism: Clostridia bacterium; assembly: GCA_030625965.1. Lineage (GTDB taxonomy): Bacteria > Bacillota > TC1 > TC1 > UBA5767 > UBA5767. The sequence continues at coordinate 16,264 of DAOUPV010000046.1, read as the reverse complement.
TCTTCGTCGAGGCTGTTCAGCGCTTCATGCAGAGAAGCGGTGTCCAAGGTAGAAGTGCCGGCAGAAAGCTCCGTCTCGGTCGGATTCTGCCACAAAGAGAATGAAAGAGCCAGCCCCAGTGCCAGAGAAAGCACGATGGGCATCAATATCCATATTTTCCTCATGGCCGCTGCGACAGGATCTTCAGACTCTCTTCCAAGGCCTTCAGCTGCTCGTCCAGATCCTCTATCTTTCTACTGAGCTCCCGGCTGGTATCGTTGCTGTTGCCGAGTGTCTCATCGGCGTTATCCAATATGTCGGCCACATTCTCGATCTCACGGCGTAGACTATCAACACGGTCTTCTAATTCCTTGAGGGATGCTTCCGTATCCGTACGGAACAGCACCAGTTCAGCGTCCAGCTGTTCCTGGAAACCCTCCTGTATCCGAGCTTCCATGTCCGAGATCTTCTGGTCCACCAGGTAGATGGAACCGTAGATTAGTCCGGCGCAAATCACCAGGAAAAGGCAGATCAGCGCGACTTCCCTCAGGATATGCTGCTCTTTTTTGTTTATGCGTTTCTTCTTTTTTGTCGGTTGCAGATTGTTTGTTTGATTGTTTTCCATATACGTCCCTATTTCTCAATCCAGTTCCGTGAACGTTCCACGGCCCGTTTCCACTCGTGATAGTATAGTTCTTGTACCTCCGGCCGCATGTCCGGCTGGAATATGCGGTCCACAGCCAGCACTCTTTCGAGCTCATCCACTCCCCCATAGAATCCGGTGGCCAGACCGGCCAAAGCGGCCGCCCCGAACGCTGTGGTTTCAACCAAGCGAGGTCTAATCACCGGTACACCCAGCATATGGCTTTGGAAAGACATTAGAAAATCGTTGGCTACAGCACCGCCGTCTACCCTTAGTCGGCTCAGGGGCACGCCGGATTCCTCCGTCATCAGATCCAGCACGTCTTTCACTTGGTAACAGATGGCTTCCAGCGCTGCTCGTACCAGATGATTCTTGTTGGAACCCCGGGTCAGACCTACAATGGTTCCCCTGGCACCCATATCCCAATATGGTGCGCCCAGGCCAGTAAAAGCCGGCACCAGATAAACACCGCCGTTATCCTGAACCTCCTTGGCCATGGTCTCACTGTCTGCAACCTGTTGCAGCAATCCCATCTCATCCCGGAGCCATTGGATCAAGGCTCCGGCCATGAATATGCTGCCTTCCAGCGCATAGGTCAGCTTGCCATCAAGTCTCCATGCCACCGTGGTGAGCAGCCCCTTATCGCTCTCGATAGGAATATCTCCCACATTCATCAGCAGGAAACAACCCGTCCCATAGGTATTCTTGGCACTACCCGGTGCAAAGCAGCGTTGCCCGAACAGTGCTGCCTGCTGGTCCCCGATCATCCCTCCGATGGGGATGCCGGCCAGCCTCTTGTCCCTGACCACGCCGTAAAGATGCGATGAATCGTGCACTTCCGGCAGCATGCCGCGTGGAATATCGAACAGCGTGAGCAACTCCTCATCCCAGGCACCCTCATGAATATTAAACAGCATGGTGCGTGATGCGTTGGAACAGTCTGTGGCATGCACCTCGCCCTCAGTCAACCGGTATAACAGCCAGGTATCGATGGTACCGAAGAGTAGCTCACCCGCTTTGGCCCTCGCTCTGGCTCCGGGCACGTGATCCAGAATCCACTTGATCTTGGTGGCTGAAAAATAACTATCCACCACCAGACCAGTCTTCCGGCGAATCAGGGGGGCGTATCCCTCGTCCGTCAGGCGCTGGCATTCATCTTTGGTACGCCTGCACTGCCAGACGATGGCGTTGTAGATCGGTTCTCCCGTCATTCTGTCCCAGACCACGACCGTCTCCCGTTGGTTGGTGATACCGAGAGCAGCTACACTCTGTTTCTTACCCAGCTCCTTATTGGCTTTTTCAGCCACCGCAATCTGGGTCTCCCAAATCTCCATGGGATCGTGTTCCACCCAACCCGGTTCCGGATAGATCTGGGAAAATTCCTGCTGGGCCTGACTAACGATCCTTCCCTCAGTATCAAAAACAATCGCCCTGGATGAAGTAGTCCCCTGGTCCAAGGCCATAATGTATTCCTGCATACCTATCCTTCCCAGCCGATAATGGCTTCGTCCAGCCAAGTTTCCACATTGGCATAAACTTCACGGCGGTTGCTCTCGTTGAACAGCTCGTGCCGTCCGCCTTTATAGATCTGTAGATCGACCCGTTTCACACCGGCCTCCAAATAGGCCGCTCTGGCTGCCTCGGGTCCCTGCCCGTACGCACCGACCGGATCCTCTGCCCCGCTCAACAGTAGCAATGGCAGGTCTTTGGGTGTGCGCTTGAACGTTTCCGGATGCCAAGCTTTCTGGGCCCCTTTGATCAGTTCCATGTAAAATGACGGAGGACAAACGAAACCGCAATATTCATCGGCCACATAAGCGTCCACCTTTTCTTCATCCCTAGACAACCAGTCGTATTCTGTCCTCTTCGGCTCGAATCGGTCATTATGACCCTTGAAAAGCAGCTCCGAAAGAAAGGGGCTAGGCTTCTTCTTGTCCGAAACGCTGTTTATCAGCCCGGCGGCCCATTTGCCTAGAGAGCCCATCAGACCAGGATCCTCTGGTGTGCCGGACAGGACCACTCCAGCCAGGTCCTTACCCTTGGCCATCGCCGTGGTCCTGGCAAGCAGAGATCCCATGCTATGCCCCAACAGGAAGACAGGCAATCTTTCGTGCCTAGCGTGGATGAGTCCCAGCAACTGATGTACATCCTCTTCCAGCAGTTCCCATCCGTTCTGGTAGGCGATCATGCCCTTTGGCAGGCCACTCAACTGTGACTTTCCGCAGCCTCTCTGGTCATATATGTATACTAGGATCCCCCGGTCAGCCAGAAAAGTGGCCAATTCCGCATAGCGTTTCTTATGTTCCGCCATACCGTGGAGTATCAGCAGTACGGCTCTCGGATCCTCTTCTGGATGGTAGACGTCCACGTGTAACCCGATTTTCTCTTTTGTCTTGATCTTGAATGTCTCTGTCATATCTTCCCCCTTAAATGCTCTGCTCCACGAATATCTTCTGACTGTCTACTGCCTCTGCTCCCTGAGGTTTCTGGCGGTAGATCCCGTCTTCACCCAGCACCCTGCATTTCACATTGTCAGCAAAATGCAGCGACAGTATACGGTCCAATCTCTCCTTGGCTTTTTTCTCCAGTATGGGGAACAGGGTTTCCACACGACGATCCAGGTTGCGGCGCATCCAGTCGGCGCTGGAGAGGAAGTATAGCGGATCTCCTCCGTTGCTGAACTTGAAGATACGGGAATGCTCCAGGAATCTTCCCACGATACTATATACCTCTATGTTTTCGCTTAAGCCTTCCTTTCCAGGAAGAAGCCCGCAGATGCCTCGCACCAGCAAACGGATCTTCACCCCAGCCTGGGAGGCTTCATAGAGTTTCTCAATGATTTCCGCATCAATCAACGAATTGAGTTTGGCCTCGATGGAAGCAAGTTCACCTTTCTTTGCGTTTTCGATCTCAACATCAATCAGCTGGTAGTACTTCTTACGCATGCCATCCGGCGCGGTAGCCATACACTGTAGGTTGTCCACCTTGGCATATCCCGACAGGGAATTGAAGATTGCACTGACATCCTCACCAATCTGCTTGTTGTTGGTCATCAGGCCCAAATCCACATAAAGCTGGGCGGTCACATCATTGTAATTACCGGTGGACATATGCACGTATCTTTCAATGGTGTCATGCTCTTTGCGGACCACCAACAGAAGCTTGCAATGGGTTTTCAGACCCACCAGACCATAAATGACATGGGCCCCGGCTTTCTCCAGTTTCTTGGCCCAAAGAATGTTGCTCTCCTCGTCGAAGCGCGCCTTCAATTCCACCAGCACGGTCACCTGCTTGCCATTTTCTGCGGCAGTGGCCAGCGCCTCGATGATGGGGGAGTTCCCGCTCACCCGATACAGCGTCATCTTGATGGCCAGAACGTTCTGGTCGCTGGCCGCGAATCGCACCATGTCGATAACCGGAGTAAAGGAATCGTATGGATGGTGCAAGAGCAGATCTTTCTTGCGCAGCTTCTTGAAAAAGCTTGAGCTATCTTTGTAAGTCAGCACCTGATGTGGTGTAAAGTCTTCATAGGATTCTGCCTGCAATGGCACCTCGCGTACGAATTTCATCAGGAAAGTCAGATCGATGGAGTGCAGCACCCGGAATGTTTCATGATCGCTGACCTCTAATCGCTCCTGCAGGATCCTAAGCAGCCTCTGGTCCACGTCGGCCTGAACCTCCAAACGCACCGCCTTGCCCCATTTACGCATTTTCAAGGTCTCCTGGATAGTGGCCAGCAAATCTTCCGCTTCCTCCTCGTCATAACCCAAGTCGGCATTTCTGGTAATGCGGTAATGCCCATAAGTCAAAATCTTGTGATTGTCGAAAAGTTCGTCCAAATGCTCCTTGATCACTTTTTCCAGCAGGATGAAGCAACGGTTGCCGTCCGAAGACGGTACCTCGATATAGCGAGGCAGCACCGAAGGTGTCTGCACGTTAGCAAACAGATACTTGTCCTTGTGTTTTCTGCTCTGCAACAGCAGGCCCACATTAAGGGTCTTATTCTGGATCAAGGGGAACGGTCTGGACTGGTCCACCACCATAGGGGTCAGAACAGGAAAGACCATCTCCTTATAATAACGTTCAGCAAAGGATTTTTGTTCCTCATTAAGCTCCCGGTAGCGGTAAAAACGGACCTGTTTCTCCTTTAGGGCATCCAGCAGCTGAAAATAGGCGTTATATTGCCGGGTGTACATCTTATGTACATTCTCATTGATGGCCTGGATCTGCTCCTGGGGTTTCATGCCAGAAGAATCCGCAATCTCAAATCCCGCTTCATGCTGATCCCACAATGATCCTACCCGGATCATGTAGAACTCATCCAGGTTGGAACTCACGATGGAAACGAATTTCAACCTCTCCAGCAAAGGATTGTCAACATCCTCTGCCTCTTCTACTACACGGCTGTTGAACGCCAGCCAACTCAGTTCCCGGTTGATATATTTATTCATAGTCAGTCCTCCTGCTTGGAATTGACAGTTTACCTTGTCGTATGCATCAATTATACTATATCTGAAGGAGGATTTCTGCCGTGGACAATAAACTTAACTTAAAATTCAAAATATGGCTGGAAAAGGATGGCAAGGCTTTCGGAAACGGCCCTTATGAACTGTTGAATGGCGTCAAAGAACGGGGTTCACTACGCAAGGCAGCCCAGGACATGAACATGTCCTATAGTCTGGCCCACAAACTCATCAAGAGCCTGGAGGAAAGACTAGGCTATCCCCTGATCGAGCGCACCGTCGGAGGATCCGGAGGTGGAGGCAGTAGCCTCACCCAGGATGCCGAACACCTGATGCAGAACTACCATGCCTTCATCCAGGAAGCAGAGACATCTTTGGATCGTCTCTTCCAAGAATATTTCGTCAAAAAAGATGGCTCCCAGTGAGCCATCTTTCACGTCCAGCCCCAATTGGTGTTCCTACTCCCATCCCTTGTTCTGACCCATCGAACCAGAAGGCACGCATGTACTGCGATCAGCATCTGCATCTGCGGTATTCCGTACCTGAACAATACATCCATGCCTAAATAAATCAAAAAAGAGGCTCTTTACGAGCCCCTCTTACTAGCTTACAAATTTTTCTACTTGGTCCACGATGGAAAGCATCTCCGGTGTAGCTGTATATTCATGAATCTTTCCTTCGTCGGAAAGACGGGTGAATTCAGGATCAATGGCTACTCTTCCCAGTAACGGAAGGTTGAACTTGCCAGCCAGCACTGCCCCGTGGCTCTTGCCGAAGATCTCGATGTTGGTACCGCAGTCGGGACAGATGGCATAGCTCATATTCTCGATGATACCGATCACCTTCTTATCCATCTTCTCGGCCATGTGGACCGCCTTACCTACGACCATACCTGCCAGATCCTGGGGAGTGGTCACCATGACCACGCCTTCCACATCACAGCTCTGCAGTACGGTCAATGGCACGTCACCGGTTCCCGGCGGCATGTCGATCAGCAGGAAGTCCAGCTCGCCCCAGTTCACCTCATTGAAGAACTGGCCCACGATTTTTCCTACCAATGGGCCTCTCCAGATGACAGGTTGGCTGGCATCTTCCAGCAACAGGTTAATGGACATCACGTAGACACCGCTGTCTGAAAGTACCGGGTTGATGAATCCGTTTTCACCCTTTTCAGGATGGCCGGACACACCGAAGATCTTGGGGATACTGGGACCGGTGATATCCGCGTCCATCACACCCACCTTGTAGCCTTTTTGAGCTAACGTCGCCGCAATCAGAGAAGTGGCGGAAGATTTTCCCACCCCACCCTTGCCACTGGCAACTGCAATAACGTGCTTGATGTTCTTTTCCATGTTCTTTTCCATTTTCTTATTCTCCTTCTTCTGTCAGAAACTTCAGTGATACCATCATCTTGGCCAGTTCTGCCTTCAGCTCATTGGGTATCAGGCCGAAGAACGGTTGCTCATCCACTTTGGCAGACTCGAGCATAAGCCCAAGATCCTCTGCATAGGACAGCTTGCCCACAGTCTTCAGACCCTCGGCAATGGTATAGTCCAAGATATTCATCGTATATTCTTTGTTTAGATCGAATTTGTTGATGCACAGGCTGGCATTGATGCCCTGCCCTTGCAATAGGGAGATGTCCCCCTTAAGCGCGACTAGGTCTTTTCTGGTCGGTTCTACCACCAGAAGCGAAAGATCCGCGTCCTGCATGATTTTCAGGTTGGTTTCATCGAAACCGGCTGCCAGATCCACAATCAGATATTCGCATTCCCTGGCTTGCCCCAGCTTCTTGGCTTCCAGATATACATGCTCAGCGAAAGATCCGTCAAAGACGTTGGCACCCTTAAGGTCCGTGTCCACCAGTAACCCCGCATCCGTGTCTGCATAGAACCAGCGTCCTGCAGGATTCGAGGTCAGATAGAGCGCCTCCTGCGGGCAGACCTTGACACAGGCCCCGCACCCGTCACAGAGACAAGGGTCGATATCGTCCAGGCTGATGGCCCCCGTGGGACAAGCAGGAATACATTCTCCAGACTGGTTACAACTGCTCTCGAAACGTGTCGCCATCAATTGCTTGCTGTGTTCCATCTCACGGAACGGTTCTCCACCGGAGAAAGTCCTAACACCCATATGGGAAAAAGATACGTCCGCAAGAAGCGTCTTTGGCAGAATCTTGCCCAATACGGCTGCGATAAAGGATTTCCCGGTTCCACCGGAAGCTCCGGCGATGCATATGGTCTTCACGCTACACCTCCGTCGCTGCCGCTAGGGCGAGTACGTCCTGCATTAGCTTGTATGTTTTTTGGTCCTCCTCGGACAGAACCTTCCCCTCGCTCAGTTCATAAGCGAAATAACGGTTGAAGGGAATGGAACCTGCATAGGGGATGTTTAGTTCTTTTAAAAGGTCCAGGAGACTTAGGTCCGCTTCTTCTCTAGCCTTGTTGACCAGGACCGCGCATCTGGTATTGTCCTTCAGCATCTCCGCCGCCAAAAAGCCGATGTCCAGCTGGCCGAATACACCCGCTTCCACTACGATCAAAGCCAGATCCGCTCCTGCGGCTTTCTTCCTCAGATCGCAATTGAGTCTGGCATGACCATCCAGCACATCCACCACAAAACCTTCCTTGTCCGCCACGAAACGCAGCGCCTCAGCAACCGTAGTTCGACCCACACCGCCTTTGAGGCCTGTTACCAATATGCTACTCATGGGTTTCTCTATATTTTTCTACTGCTGCCAAGAGTCCCCGTACGCCGAGCAGCGAGCAGTGTTTCTTCTTCTCAGGGATACCTCCCAAGGATTCCACGACATCATCATCGGTGATTTTCAGAGCCTCATCCAGCTCCTTGCCCATCACCATCACGGACAATGCCGAGCTTGTAGAAATGGCCCCGATGCAACCGAACACCAAATACTTGAGGTCGTCGATCTTACCGTCCTTCACCTTGATGAACATTTCGATGTAATCGCCGCAGTTGGGGTCACCCACCTTAACCTTGGCGTCCGCATCGTCGATTTCGCCAACATTCTGTGGATCCAGGAAGTGCGTAATGACATTCTCTGTATATTCGTCTGTTACCATGTCTTCAGTAGTATAATCCATATCTATCCCTTCTTTCTCCTTTTTATCAAAGCCGCAATGCGGCTGATGCAAATCTCATTAAATTATATGCCTAGAGTCGCCCTTAGACAAGTTAACATATCCAATTTCGCAGTTTTATGATAAAATTCTAAATGATGCATGTAGCATGAAGGAGGTACAAATGAGCTCATTTAGCGAAGAACAAGTATTGCAGGTACTGCACAAATGGTATGAAGGATTCGATTCCCACGCACCCGTAGAGACCTATAAATCCCTGCTGGCCCAAGGCGAGATCTTCATCGACCTACCGCCTGCACCCAAAACCGATTTTCAGAATTTCTCGTCCTGGTACGAGGAAAACAACAAAACCTTCTTCGACGGCAAGCACACACTGAAAAGTATCGATGTGACCATGGAAGAGAATCAGGCAACCGCGGTCATCCCCATGCACTGGGACGTACGCCTCTGGACACCAGGAGACGCCAAAAGCAGCGAGCTGCATCTGGACATGATCGCCACCATCACGCTTGTGCCGGATGAAGCGACAGGAGAGCCCCGTATCCAGCGCTACCTGGTACAGGAATAGAACTTCAGTTATTAAAAAAGCCATGCAAAATTGCATGGCTTTTTTTATCCTCTTACTATTTATCTGCTAAAGCTTTGAGAATCTTCTCCGGGGTCACCGGCATCTCGAAGAATTCGCAATCAATGGCATCGGTGATAGCATTGATGACCGCAGGAGCTACAGCGTCTGTTGCCGCTTCCCCGATACTCTTTGCACCGAAAGGCCCGTGCTTCTCTCCGTTCTCCACCAATACGATATCAATCTCAGGCATATCTGCAGCCTTAAAGAGTTTATACTTCTTCAGGTTATTGTTCAGCGGTTTGCCGTTCTCGTCATAAAGGATTTCCTCCTTGGTGGCATAACCCAGACCCATCTGGATACCACCGTGAATCTGCCCTTCAGTGGTCAACGGGTTGATGGCTTTGCCAATGTCGTGGGCAGCCACGAAATAGAGCACCTTGACCTCACCAGTCTCCGTATCTACCTCGACTTCCGCGAAGTCGGCAATGTAGGAACCGGGATCGAAAAAGGACTCATAGCTCTCGGTCGCGAACAGACACTTTGAATTTGGACCGTCCTGCGCCTTGATCACTACTTCCTCCAGGGTGACGCGCACCTCAGGATTGGTGACCTTGGCCACGCATCCGTCAACCATGACCAATCCTTGGACTGGAATGTTCATCATATGGCTGGCTACCTCACGAATCTTAAGCGAGAGAGACTCAGCCGCCTTTACGGTTGCCTTGCCTGCTACCCAGGTGCTCCGGCTGGCATGGGCACCATTGTCCCAGAATATGACATCCGTATCCGAATCCACCACCGTGATGTGCTCCATAGGTATTCCCAGCACTTCGGAAGCCATCAAAGCCAGCGTAACATTAACTCCCTGACCCAGTTCATGGGTACCGGTAATTAGGCTGCATGATCCATCCTCGTTCATCTTAATGGAAATGGTGGAGTAGTCGAACTGGGCATGCATGAATCCTGCTCCATGAACGCCGCAGGCCAATCCGATACCTCTTCTATAACGACCGTCATCTTTCTTGCGATCTGCTTTTTCCTTCCAACCGAACTTATCCGCGCCTTTTTCGAGGCACTCTTTCACATAGGCATCGCCTAGTGTTTCGTCATATTTATAGTTCCAGCCGCGTGGCTCAACCAGGTTCTTCATACGGAATTCCACCTGGTCGTAACCCAACTTTCGGGCGATGGAATTCATATGCAATTCCTTGGCTGCGATGATCTCCGGTGCGCCGTATCCACGCATGGCACCGGCAATCTGGGTATTGGTGTATGTGGGATAACCGTGGATCCGGTAGTTCGCTACGTCATAAACCCGGGTCATCTTGTCCAGCATGGCTCCGGTCACATCGAAGGCCGAACTGCAATAGGCTCCCGTGTCCACAATCACGCTGGCATCCTGAGCGACAACACGGCCGGTCTCATCCACACCCGTCTGGATATCGAAGTATGCAGCGTTACGGCAACGCGAAGCACTGATCACATCTTTGCGGGACATCTCCAATTTGACCGGACGTCTGGATTTCATGGCCAGTATGGCTACCACCGGCTCCAAGATTACTTCCAGCTTGCCACCGAAAGCACCACCCACCGTGGGACGGATGACCTTGATTTTGTTCATGGTCATGTCGAAGATTTCCGCCAACACAGCCCGGAACGGGAAGTTGTTCTGGGTCGGGGTCCAGACTGTCAGGTTTCCGTTCTTATATTCCGCCATACTGGCGTGCAACTCGATGGCCGCATGATGCACCTTCTGGGTGCTGATCTTGTGGCTGATTACGTGGGCTGCCTTCGCCATCTCGGCTTCAACGTCCCCTGCTTCAGAACTCATGTCGGCGATGCGGTTACCGCCCGGCCAAATCTCCGGTGCGCCCTCATCGGTCGCTCTTCTGGCATCCACCACTACTGGCAATTCTTCGTATTCCACCTTGATAAGTTTTAGGGCCGCGTTGGCCGTCTCCTCATCAACCGCTGCAACAGCGGCCACCCGGTCTCCTACGAAACGCACCGTATCCGCAAACACGGTCTCGTTCTTTAGGATGTCCTGACCGGCGAAGGTCATATAGCTGTTGTATTTTGTCATCGGCGAATTGAAGCAGTGGGCGATTGCTTTAACGCCTGAAAGCTTCTCTGCTTCACTGGTGTCGATACTCTTGATCTTGGCGTGTGCCACCGGGCTCAGGAGTAGCTTTCCGATGAGCATGTGCGGCCGGTCGATATCCGCCAAATAGACCGCTTCTCCACGCACCTTGGGTTCCGCATCCAGTATGGGCATGCGACTACCGATCTGATGATCGCCATCCGTCTTGACGGGCGCTGCAGGTACCTCTTCACCGCGCATACGCTTGGCTGCCAGTTGCACGGCTTCCACGATCTTCACGTAGCCTGTGCAACGGCACAGATTGCCATCAAGCGCCTTGCTGATGTCCTCTTCCGTGGGATTCTGGTTCTTGTTCAGTAGTCCCACCACGGAAATCACCATACCGGGCGTGCAGAATCCGCACTGGATGGCTCCGGTTTCCACGAAGGCCTGCTGTACAGGATGAAGGTTCTCTCCATCGGCAATGCCCTCGATGGTCACGATCTTCTTGCCTTCACACTTTTTGGCCAGTACCACGCAAGAGTTCTTAGCCACTCCGTCGATCAGAACCTTGCAGGCGCCACAGTCGTTGGTGGCACAGCCACACTTGGTACCCTTGAGATCTAGAACCTCGCGGACCACTTTCATCAGGGTCCACTTGTCACCGACCTGTACCGAAACCTCTTCATTGTTTACATTCAAAATTACTTCTTGCATCCAAACACCTCTCTCCAGCGCAGCCTCTACATGCTGCATACTCTGATACATAGACTACTACTTCATCAGAGTAGTATACACGATAGTCGTTAATTCTTTAACAGGATTTGCAGCAGATTTCCATTTTTTCGTAACCGGTTCCAAATGAGTACGACAATCAAAAAAAAGAAACCGGGATGGTTTCCCGGCTTCAATCAAAAGATATCTGAAACAATTCCTCAACGTTGCAAACAAAGATATGAGCCAGCTTAAGTGCCAGCATAAGCGAGGGTAGATACTTGTTCTGTTCCAGAGCGATGATGGTCTGCCTCGTGCAACCAGCAAGATCCGCCAGCTTCTGCTGACTCATCTCCCCCTGCCTGAACCTGTGTTCCCGTATGCTGTTCTTCATCTTAGTCGTTTCCATATCCCACTCCACTTCTGTCAAACAGGAGATAGAGTCCACTGTTCATCATGTATGTTAGACAAACAGTCGAATAGGCCAAGAACCAGAGCCAAGAAACCGGCATGCTGCTCGCCTGCTCGTAATAGGTATAGAGAGATATGCAAAATAAGAAAACATACATCAGTACGACAACCATGCTTATTTGACTGGCCTTCAGCGTCAACAGCGTATCCCGCTCATCCTTCAAATTTTTTCTAGCTTTCCACTGGATGACGTAAAATCCGATATACCCTAGTGCCAGACAGACGGCGCTCAAAAATCTCCTATTGGAATCCATCCCCCATTCCGAGGGTCCCTCCCCCCGGAAGAAAAGGATTGAGAAAAGAATCAGGACCAGAGTCCAGTCTACTAACACCAAAGCACTGCTGGTGCGGTTATCTATGTTCATGCTGTCACCCCCTTACAATTATATAGTAAATCTCTTTTTACATAATGTCAAATTATTTTTACATGTAGACAAATTTTACATCCCAATGCTATCTGCCTGCTACTGGCCGTGATAGAATATATACAGATTATTTAAGGAGCACGAGGTGCCTAATGGAAAAACAACCACTATATGATAAAGTAAGATTGGCAATGCTCAATGTTATTAAAAATATGAAGCCCGGCAAGAACAAGCTGCCTTCAGAAAAATATCTCATCGAGAAATTCAATGTTAGCCGATCCACCCTAAGGACTGCGCTGAACAACCTGATTCTTGATAAGGCCATCACAAGGACCAGAACGGGAGATATCTACGCCTTCCCCTCGGTCAGCAAACTCGGCTATCGAATGGACCAATACGAGGAACTTCGAGAAATGCTCAGTGCCGCTGGAGAGGTAAGCACTTTTTCCAGCAAGCTGGTTCTCACAGAACCGTCACCCAAGATGCTGCACCGCATGCCGGAAGTAACCGGTCAGATGGTATATAGCTGGGCAATCCGATACATGCTGAACGGAAAGCTAATCGTGTATGCCGATTTCGAGATGCCTGAGAAGTATTTTATCAAGGCACCCCCGGAAGAGTACCACACGACCTTCAAGCAGTATATGAGGGATTACCTCTCGCCCGATATTACCTACCACATCAGCTGGATCAATTCGGACATCCGACCCGACTTGGCAGAATTGTTCCAATCTGAGAAGCAAGTTGTGGAAACTTGGGAGCAGGTCTTCAAAGATATCCACGACCATTCGATTTGTTTCTGCAAGCTCTCCTTCCATCCGGAGGAGCTGGACCTGAGCATTGTGGTCAGCTTATAAGACAAAACAAACCAGGCCATTCAGTGGCCTGGTTTTCTTTGCACTTCTATGCTTCCATATCTATAGCTCCGCCTTGAGCTCCATGATCACATCCCTGAGCTCTGCGGCCTTCTCGAACTGCAGATTCCTGGCCTTCTTCATCATCTCCTTCTCCAAAGAGTCAATCATCTTCTTGATTTCGGATTTCTTCATGCTGGAGAGCTTGATGTCGCCTTTAATCCCTGCTGTCTTATCCACATCCTTGTATGTCAGCTCTATGATGTTGTTTATCCCCTTACGGATAGTTTCCGGGGTGATACCGTTGGCCACATTGTACTCATGCTGGATCTTCCTTCTTCGATTGGTCTCGTACATGGCCTTCTTCATGGAATCCGTCACCCTATCCCCATAAAGAATCACTTTGCCGTCCACATTCCTAGCCGCCCGACCTATGGTCTGAATCAGAGATCTCTCGGATCTTAGGAAACCTTCCTTGTCGGCATCCAGGATGGCCACCAACGACACCTCAGGGATGTCCAGTCCTTCCCGGAGCAGGTTGATTCCGACCAACACATCGAATTCACCCAGCCGCAGGTCCCGGATAATCGCCATACGCTCTATGGTGTGGATATCCGAATGCAGATAGCGGACCCGAACGTCCATCTTCTCGTAATAATCGGTCAAATCCTCGGCCATGCGCTTGGTGAGCGTAGTCACCAAGATTCTCTGTTCTGCCGCCACTCGTTTCCGGATCTGGTGCAACAAATCGTCCACCTGTCCTTCCACCGGTCGGACTTCCACTTCGGGGTCCAAGAGACCCGTAGGACGAATAATCTGTTCCACGATTCTAGTAGAATGAGATCTCTCATAATCGGACGGCGTGGCTGACACATAAACCACCTGATTAACCATGGATTCGAATTCTTCGAAGTTTAGCGGGCGGTTGTCCAGTGCCGAGGGCAACCTGAATCCATGCTCTACCAACACCGTTTTTCTGGCCTTATCCCCCGCGGACATACCCCCGATTTGGGGTATGCTAACGTGGGACTCGTCCACCATCAATAGGAAGTCATCCGGGAAATAATCGAATAATGTGGAAGGACGATCTCCGGCGTTGCTGCCTATCAGGTGTCTGGAATAGTTCTCGATTCCGGAACAGAAACCGATCTCTTGCAGCATTTCCATATCGTACTTGGTGCGCTGTTCTATGCGCTGAGCTTCTAGCAGCTTGTTGTTTTCCATGAAGTATTTGATCCTCTGGTTCAACTCCTGCTTGATGGTCTTCACGGCACGGACCAGATTCTCCTCACCAGTCACGTAGTGACTGGCCGGGAAGACTGCGATATGCTTTCTTCTGGCATTCAATGTTCCGGTCAGCGTGTCAATCTCCACGATCCGTTCCACTTCGTCCCCGAACATTTCTACCCGCACGGCCGTCTCCCCCTGGGAAGCCGGGATGATCTCAATCACATCACCGCGCACCCGGAAGGTGCCCCGGTGGAAATCAATATCATTACGGCTGTACTGAATATCAACCAGCTTGCGCAGGATCTCGTCTCTGGAAATCTCCATACCCTCCCGCAGGGAAAGCATCATTTCCTTGTAGTCCTCTGGTGATCCCAGTCCATAGATGCAAGACACCGAAGCCACGATGATGACGTCCTGCCTCTCGTACAACGACGCCGTGGCTGAGTGTCTCAGCTTGTCGATTTCGTCATTGACTGAGCTGTCCTTCTCGATATGGGTATCCGAAGAAGGGATATATGCTTCTGGCTGGTAGTAGTCATAGTAGCTGACAAAATATTCCACCGCGTTCTCCGGGAAGAATTCCTTGAACTCGCTACAAAGCTGGGCCGCCAGCGTCTTGTTGGGTGCGATAACCAAGGTGGGTTTCTGCACCTGGTCAATCACATGGGCCATGGTGTAGGTCTTTCCGCTACCGGTAACCCCCAAGAGCGTCTGATGCACATGCCCCGCATTGATGCCCTCCACAAGCTGCCTGATGGCTTCCGGCTGATCTCCCTTGGGTTCAAATTCCGATACCAACTTGAATTTATCCATCTGCTGTTCCTCATTTCTTCTCATTACATATATCATACCCAAAAACGCGCCAGTCTCCAACAAAAAAGGAACGGTCCGAAGACCGCTCCTAAAACATATGCAATTGCAAACTACATCAAGAATTCTCCATGGTCTCTAGGCACAATGGAACCGTCCTTGATACCATCCTGGATAGCCAGAATCTCAGCCTTCTGCTCCTCAGTCAGGATATCATCAAAGTTGTAGAACGGACTCAGGTAGATAACCCCTTCAGCCACGCCCATCATGAAGTTTCCAGCTTCAAAATCATCAGACATATACTTGTCTACGAATGCTAGAAAGGCAATAGGCATTTCCGCTCTGCCGGAACAGATAATGGTATCCGGAGCCAACTCGGCTTGGTCGCCGATGGAACCGATAGCATAAACACCAGTTTCCTCAGCCGCTTCGATCACACCAAAACCGGCATGGTCGGCGTTCTGAAACAGCACGTCAACGCCTTGCTCGATCATGGACATTGCAACTTCCTTGGCCTTGGCCGCATCGTCAAAGCTGCCAGTCAATGTGGTCAGTACTTCGATATCCGGATCGATATACTTGGCACCAACTTCAAAACCAGTTATGGAATCGGCGATGGACGGAATATTCATTCCACCGATGGCTCCGACCACTCCGGTCTCGGAAACGATGGCCGCTACGGCACCAGACATGAAGCCTTGGGCCGCATTATCGTTCTGTATTGAAGACACGTTCGGCGGTTGTACGATATTGGTCGAAGTTACTGCGAATTGCACATCCGGAAAGTCAGGTGCTACACGCATGGCAGAGTCTCCGAATTCGCCACCATGGCCGAACACGATATCGAAGCCGTTGGAGGCATACATTCTGAATACTTCATCGTAGTCAGAAATCGGAGTGCTTTCGTTGTAGGCAATCTCTGCCCCATATTTCTCTTCAATAGCCAAGACACCATTATAAGCTGAGGCGCACCAGCCGCCGTCACT
>DAOUPV010000001.1 GCA_030625965.1 Clostridia bacterium | reverse complement strand
CGCCTGGTTTTCTTCCTTTTCATGATCGGCCACTAAGGCCGCTATGGTCTCTTCGCGTATCAGGGGTGTATCTCCGCACATCACAATGACCCGGTCGCTGCCTTTGATGGCTTCCTTGGCCATCATCACGCCGTGTCCCGTTCCCAGCTGTTCCTTCTGCCAGACCGTATCAGCCTTTTCTTCCAATGCTTCTTTGACCTGATCTCCGCCGTGACCGATGACCACAACCGGCTTTTCGTCCACCTGGGTCGCCACTGCTGCCAGTACGTAGCGGATTATTTCACGATCCAGAATCTTATGCAGCACCTTGGGCACATCCGATTTCATGCGCGTGCCTTTGCCTGCCGCCAATATCACTGCTTTCGTCTTCATCTATATCTCCTTCTGACTCGAAATTCTCCCTGACATATTCTACCATATTCTTGAACATTCTACAGACGATGAACAAAAAAACACCGGCAACCGGTGTTTAGTCTTTCCCATATCTCTTGCCCCGCATACCCTTACGTTGAACGTTCGCGTATGGCCCCAATAAAGATACTGGACGTCAAGATTACTAGCACCCCTCCTACCAACATGACCAGATGGATTTCATAGCGGTCCAGCATCATCCCGTAGGCAAGGGCCCCCAGCGGCATGCCCCCTTTACTGATGAGCCCCACCAGCGAAAATACACGCGACATGTACTCCTCTCTGGTCTGATGCTGAATGATGGTCTGCACCGGAATGGTGATTAGCATGATAGAAGTATAGAGCGCAAACAAGATAGCGCAGAGTAACAAGTAGTATCCAAGCCCGCTACTGCCCAGAACGGCCAACACAACCGGTAGGGCGATGACACCCATCCCCAGCATGCTTATACTCATGGCAGCGCTGCCTGCTACCAGTATGCCCTGCAACCTAAACTTTTTAGCGGCCAGTCCCACACCCAGGCTTCCGATCAAGGCTCCCGACAGGAGCACCGTCTGCATCAAGCCGTAGTATCCATCGGGATAAGCCAATCTGGTGCGGAAGAACAAAGGCAGAACCACAGCAAATATGGGTTGAATCATCATGAAAACAACCAGGAAATAGAGGCTCATGGTCCGGATATGACGGTTACCGGCAATGTAGGTCGCACCGCTCTTCAGGTCCTGAAAAACAGAACTCCGGTCAAAAGCCGTCTCCCGCGCCTTGAAATGATAGACGATGAAGCCCTCGCTAATCGCGGAGAGAAGAAAGGAGATGCCGTTGGCCAGAAACAGAATCCCCACACCATAACGGATATAAATCGCAACCGCTATGAGAGGCGCCAGCAAGCCCGCCAGAATCCTCAATGTCGCCACCAGTGAGTTGGCCTGTCCCAGGTTCTCCCTATCCACCAGCTCGGGAATCATATCCTTGGTCGCCGGATCGAAGAATCCGTACATCATGCCTAAGACTACCTGCAAACCGAGCAATGCCGGAATGCTCATACGATTCCCATAGGCAAGCCCCGCCAGAGACAGAGCGATCGCTGCGCTAATGAGGTCCGAGGTGACCATGATTCGCTTGCGATTCAAACGGTCCCCTATGACACCGGCAAAAGGATAAATAAAAAGCATAGGGACTAGGTAGAAGAAGGAAAACAACCCGATTACCGTAGCCGAGCCGCCCATGTCGATAAGGACCAAAGGCATGATCATCATCTGAACACTGCTGCCCAGATCGGATACCATCCGACCGGTCAGAAAAAGAACCAGGTTTCTGTTCCATATGCCCTCCTTACCCATCATGCCCCTCCTTTCACCGACAACTTCTGTCAATCAAACACCGGTTCATAAAAAAAGAGTCCCTTTCGGGACTCTGAATTTCAATTATTCCACAGGTACTTCTTCCTCTGATACTGGTTCCTCTGTTACTGGTTCCTCTGCATACTCCTCATCGTCGCCAATCAGGTCTTCCTCCTGCTCGGCTTCCAATTCCGCCAATGCACGGTCATAAGCTTCCAGCACATGCTGCTGCATGATTGATCGAGCTTCCGAGTTGATGGGGTGTGCTATGTCTCGATAGTCACCATCGGGCATCTTGCGGCTGGGCATAGCTACAAAAAGTCCATTCTGCCCTTCCACTACTTTTACATCATGAATCACAAAAGCATCGTCTACAGTTACTGAAACGATTGCCTTCATTCTTCCTTCCTGGTTGATTCTGCGAACTCGTACGTCTGTTACGTTTACCATACTGTTTCACCCTTTCTCAACGTTGTTATGATGGTTGCTCCTTTCTCTCTTTCGACAGAAGCATGCCAATTCCTGCAAGAATGTGAAATTTCCTATAGTATTGTTTGCACCAAATGACATTGATATCCCGCACCAAGATAGTCCGCACATGCGCTTTCCCTCTCTTCAGAAGAAGAAAAGAATCCCATCACCGTCGGTCCGCTACCACTCATCAGAGCTACCGCCCCTCTGTTCTCCAAATCCAATATCAATTGTCCCACCTCGGGCCGCAGCGCACAACTTACTGCTTGCAGGTCATTGTGTAACAACGTGGGCAGTATCGAAAAAGCAGTTCCCCCAACACCATTAAGCGTAAGATGGTCCTCCATGGTCCGGGAAGCAAAGTGTGCCCTTTGTTCCCTCCTGTCGAATTCCCCATACACTTCCGGTGTAGAAAGACCGAACGCCGGCTTGATCAGTAGCAGTTCCCAGCATCCGAAGGAAGGCAGCGGTCTCACCTTCTCACCTCTTCCGGATGCGAATGCCGTACCACCCCTGATGCAATAGGGTACGTCGGATCCCAGCTCAGCAGCCAGTTCCTCAAGCACATCAAGTGTCAGCCCGAGATCCCAGAGAAGGTTAAGGCCCCGCAACGCAGCGGCGGCATCCGAGCTCCCGCCACCCAAACCGGCCTGAACCGGTATCTTCTTCGAAAGCCTGAGATCGGCACCTACGTTCACAGCGTATCTGTTCTGAAGCAGTCTAGCCGCCCGCATGACCAGGTTGTCCTCTGGATTCCCGGTTACAGACGGTTCGCAGATCAGACGAATTTCTCCATCCTCCCGAGCAGAAAGATGCAGTTCATCACAGAGGTCGACGGACTGCATCACCATCTCCACCTCGTGGTATCCATCCGGTCGTATACCCAGTACATCAATGCTCAGATTGATCTTAGCGCAAGCCAGCTCTTTGAGTAGTGTCATGATTACAGTCCCTGGTAGCGCTCATCCCGGAAATCCGCCAAGACCAGTGCTGCCTGTCCTGCAGAGGACAAGTCCTCTCCGAGACTATCCAGTCTTATCATCGCATGCTGGCTGATGGCTAACGCACGTGCCAACCAAGAAGAATCCTTGGTTTCAGCCACTAGCAGACTTGCATCGATCAGGAACAATCCCCTCGCGATGTTCTGCTCCACAGCTTTCTCCTTCAAGGCTTCGCAAGATATCAGTTCCTCTTCGTTCCTGGGGCGTAGCACCAGTCCCGCTCCATAACGTTTTGCCAAAGGCAGAACCGCATCGAACTGATCCAACGCAACATCTGCTATCAAGGCATTGCCGCTTGCAAGACGCAGGATCCCTTCCAGGTGCTTGCCTGCTGCAGCTGAAATCACCAGCGGCAGACTGAGAGGACCGTTCAGACCCAACATCAGCTGCTTAACCAGCTCATCACTCAAAAGTTCCTCGGTCAAGCCCAGATATAGACAGTTGGCCCCTTTCTTTACCTGTTTCCTCAGGATGCCGGTCAGCCCACGGCCATCTCCTGTGAGGCAAACAGCTTCGCTCTCCTCATTAGCCATCAGCACCGCCGCCTTAAGCTGAGTTTCCCCTAACACTGTCCTCACTCTTCTGGAACAGAGGGATACAGGTTTTTCATCCTTTGGCACCGTATAATTACATTCGGCCGCCGCATCGGCGATGGCTTTGATATGCACCGGCGTGGATCCGCAGCATCCTCCCACAATCTTGGCCCCGGCTGCCACAAACTCCTTAACGAAGAAAGCCATGGTTTCCGGAGTTTCCCGGTAGACCACATGCCCGTCTTCCATTTCCGGCAGACCCGCATTGGGCTGTACCGTCAGGGGTACGTTGGTGACTACTCCCATGCGGCGCACCACATCCAACAGCCCTTCTGGGCCGGTGGAACAGTTGACGCCGATAAAGTCAGCGCCCATACCTTCCATCACGGTGGCTGCGATTTCCGGCGTAGTGCCCATCACGGTGGTGCCGCTCTCCGTATAGGTCATCTGACAGATTACCGGGATATGGGGTGCCACGTCTCTAGCAGCCAGATAGGCCGCCTTGAGTTCAGTGATTTCCATCATGGTCTCAAGCAGATAAAGATCTACGCCGCCGTCAGCCAAACCTTGCATCTGGATCTTGAAGGACTCATAGACCTCCTCAAAAGTGATCTTGCCCATAGGCTCGATCAACGTACCGGTCGACCCCACGGATCCGGCAACCAGCGCCTGATTTCCTACGGCATCTCTAGCGATCTCTGCCCCGATCTTGCACAGGTCATAGGCTCTATCCGCCAAGCCGTATTCACGAAGCTTCAATGTGGATCCTCCAAAAGTATTGGTCTCCACCAGGTTAGCTCCACTCTTCACGTAGGCCGTATGGATATCGCTGATCACTTGTGGATGTGTTTCATTCAACAATTCCGGGCAGCCCATAATTTTCACCCCGGACTTGAAGATCATGGTGCCCATCGCACCATCGCAGACTAGTACTTTTTGTTCATCAAATTCGATTCTCATGTTGTTCCTCCTTTGTGGGTATGCAGAACCAGACTCTGGTTCCTCTGGGTTCTTGATCGCTGATACCGAGTGTACCGCCGTGAGCTTCCACCACATGCTTTACGATGGACAAACCCAAGCCCGTCCCGCCGGATTCCCGGGAGCGGTTCTTGTTGACCCGGTAAAAGCGTTCGAACACCCGATCTTTGTCCTCATCCGGGATGCCTACTCCCTGGTCGCTAACCTGGATGCAGACGATATCGTCTTCTCGGTTGAATGTTCCGTCTATATTGATGCTGGTGCCATCATCACTATACTTGATGGCATTTTCCAGCAGATTGATCATGACTTGGTTGATCCATACCTCATCGGCTTCCATCCGTGGCATATCTTCCTGAATTTCCACAGTAAGCTTCAGGTTTCTACCCCGGAGCATTGGCTGGAACTGCTCTGCCAATTTCTCCACTGTTTCCGCCAGATCGAAAGGCAGGCGTTCGATTCTGAGCGTTTTCTTCTCCAGACGGGCCAGACTCAGCAGATCCTCCGCTAGTCGCACCAGTCTCGTGGTTTCCTTGTCTATGATGGTCAGGAAACGCTTCAGCGTCTCTTTATCCTCCATGGCGCCGTCGAGCAAGGTTTCTGTGAAGCCCTTGATGGCTGTCAGCGGCGTCTTCAGCTCATGGGAGGCGTTGGATACGAAATCTGTCCGGATGATTTCAGCCAGCTTGATTTCCGTGATGTCATATATGGAGACGACCACAGATTCCAGCTCATCCTGGTTCAGGATAGGTATCATCACCAGCTCGTAGTACCTACGACCCTCACCCAGCCATTCTAAACTTAGATGCTGTACTTCGTGGGTCTGCTGCAATTCCCGGAACCCACTGTCGATGGTATGGTTCTTCAATGCTTGCAGATGGTTCAGACCCACAGCTTCATCAGGATTCAAATGAAAGATCAGACTGGCTGGCTGATTGATGGTCCGGATCACTCCGGTACTATCCAACATCAGTACACCGTTACTCAGGTTATTCAGAATGTTCTCCAGTTCAATCCGTGCATCGTGCAAACGGTTCATAGTCCCATGCAAACTGGACGTCATCTGGTTGATTCCCTGGGCCAACACGCCGATCTCATCCTTGCTCTGAGGATAGACCTTAGTCTCGAAATCTCCTTGTTGAACTTTCTTAGCGACCTCAGCAATCTGCAGTATGGGCCTTGAAATGCTCCTGGACAGGTACGCCGCAGTCAACAGGGCTATCAGGCTGGCCACCAGCATGGACAAGCGCAACGAAGCGACCAGCTGATCCGGCATGGTCTTCGCCCCTTCCAAGGTGACGCTCAATCGCAAAAATGCAACCAATTCCCCTTCCCGGTACACCGGTCTAGCTACATAGATGTATTCTTGTCCCATAGACACCGACGGTCGGACCTCCATGCCCAATCCGCTTTCTGCTGCCTCAAGGAATTCCTGACGGTCGATGTGATTTTCCATGGTTGACTTGTTGCGGTCGGTTTCCAAGAATACCTGGCCATCAGAATCGACGATGGTAACCCGGTAACCCACTGTTTCGCTGACAACATCCATATAGGATTCTATCCGCTCATCCTCCAGCGAGACATCTTCCTCAGCGAGCAACACCTCCAAGGTTTGCATCATGGACAAACTCTGGTCCTCTAGCTCCTTGTGGATGATTTCGACATTATATGACCTATAGTAGCTGGTAAACAGTACGGCGAACACCAAAAATGTGACCATGATGATCCCCATGTAGCTGGCTAGCAGCTTGTGGCTTATCTTCTTCATTTTTTCTCCTGCAATTTGTAACCAACACCACGGATGGTCATGATATATCCGGGATTACTGGGATTATCTTCGATTTTTTCCCGTAGATGACGGATGTGCACATCTATGGTCCGGGTAGCGCCGAAAAAATCGGTGCCCCAGATGTATTCGGTCAGGATGTCCCGACTCATCACCTTGCCTGGATTCCTGATTAGCAATTCAATAATCTGATACTCGGTTAACGTCAGGGCGATTTCCCGGTCATTCTTTAGAAACTTATGCTCCGAAGGCAGCAGTGCCAGTTCCTTGAAACGCAAGGTGGCCGTCTCCCCGACATCGTCAGTCTCCTGGCTGCGGCGCAGCACCGCCTTGACCCGGGCAACCAATTCCCTCACAGAGAACGGCTTGGTCATGTAATCGTCTGCTCCCAGTTCCAGCGCCAGTACCTTGTCGAATTCCTCGATTTTGGCGCTGATCATCATGATGGGCACGTTGCTTTTCTCACGGATCTTACGACAAAGGGACAACCCGTCGATGCCAGGCATCATGATATCTAGAAGGACCATATCGTAGCGGTTCCCCTCCAGCATCTCCCAGGCCGCGTTTCCATCCATAGCCTTTGACACCTGGTATCCTTCCTTCTCAAGATTATAGGTTATGAGTTCGACGATATTCGGTTCATCATCTACCACCAGAATCGTTTTCATCATAGCTTCCTTTCACTGTGTTTGGCCCTATTCTATCACAAAAAAAGTGAAGTAGAGATACCTCTACTTCACTTACACAACTTTTTGCTCTTACAGTTTGAAGTCTTCCCAACGCAAGATCTGCTGCTTGGCAGCTTTCACTTCGTCCGGTCTTCCGACCACGGTGCAGTTGGGCGCACTCTTGACGATTTCAGGATTCTCACGGCACTCTTTGGCGATTTCCGCCATCACGGCCGCAAATTCGTCCAATGTATCTTTGGACTCAGTCTCGGTCGGCTCGAACATCATGGCTTCATCCACAATCAATGGGAAGTAGATCGTCGGTGGGTGGTAGCCGTAGTCCAGCATACGCTTGGCGATATCCGTGGTGTGGATGCCATACTCGCTCTGGCGCTTGGGTGTAGCCACGAACTCGTGCTTGCACAGACGGTCCTGGGCAATTTCATAGTCCTCTGAAATCAGCGCCTTCAGATAGTTGGCATTGAGCACTGCCATTTCGGCAGCCTCTTTGATACCTTCCGCTCCCAGAGCTCGGATATAGCAGTAGGTTTTTACCAATACGCCAAAGTTGCCGTAGAAGGCCTTCATGCGTCCGATGGTATCGGGCCGGTCATAGTCGAAGTAATACTCATCTTCCACATCGTTATATTCGACTGTAGGTTTGGGTAGGAACGGCGCCAGAAATCCTTTAACACCTACCGGACCGGCACCGGGTCCACCACCACCGTGCGGGGTGCTGAAGGTTTTGTGCACATTCACGTGCACCACGTCAAATCCCATGTCTCCAGGACGGGATACGCCTATGATAGCATTGGCGTTAGCACCATCATAATAGAGCAGACCACCGGCTTCGTGTACTACTTCC
Source organism: Clostridia bacterium (assembly GCA_030625965.1). GTDB lineage: Bacteria > Bacillota > TC1 > TC1 > UBA5767 > UBA5767. The sequence goes on along the minus strand of DAOUPV010000001.1, from coordinate 102,515 downwards.
GCGATTTCCTTGATCTGACTCTCGAACAAGCCCAAAGTATTGGGATTAGTGAGCATCAGAGCGGCCGTGTCGTCGCCGACTGCAGCTCTTAAGGCCTCAACATCTACTTCGCCGTTGGCGTTGGACTTGATTTCAACAACGCCCAGACCGGCCATTCTGGCCGTTGCAGGATTGGTACCATGGGCTGAGTCAGGGACAATTACCTTGGTCCGCTTGAAGTCGCCACGCTTGTCATGGTAAGCCTTGATCACCTTGATTCCAGTCAGCTCACCGTGCGCGCCAGCTGCAGGCTGAAGGGTCATTTTGTCCATGCCCAGGATTTCCGCCAGGGATACATCCAGTTCGTACATCAACTGCATGGCACCTTGTACGGTGGAGGGATCCTGGTAGGGGTGCAACCAGATGAAGCCCGGCATTCTGGCCATCGCTTCATTAATCTTGGGATTGTATTTCATAGTACAGGAACCCAAGGGGTAGAAACCAGTATCCACACCAAAGTTCAGGTTGGACAGTCTGGTGAAATGTCTGGCTACGTCGATCTCACTTACCTGGGGAAGTCTAGCTTCTACTTTACGGATCATGCCAGCCGGGATCATCTCTTCGATGTCAACCTTGGGCGTGCTGCCTTTGGGTAGAAAATACGCCTTATGTCCGGGCATGCTTTTTTCAAAAATCAGTTTTTCACGTTTACTTAAACAGCTGTTCATTGAAGATCACCTCCATGTATTGAGCTACTAAATCAATTTCTTCTTTGGTTCTGAATTCAGACAGGAAGAACAATCCCTCATTGACCCGTTCCGGGTAGAAGCGGCTCAGGTCTACACAACCGAAGATGTCTTTTTTCAGCAATCTCTTGTTAAGAAGTTTGGCCGATACAGGCAGTTTCAGCGCGAACTCGTTGAAGTAGTGTCCGCCGTTGATCAGTTCCACTCCTTCGATGGCCGTGAATCTCCGCATGGCGTAGTTAGCATTGCGCATGCTCTTGAGCGCCATCTCCTTCAGGCCCTTGGTACCCAAGGTGCACAGAGTGATGTTGGTGGCCAAAGCGTGCAGCGCCTGGTTGGAACAGATGTTGGATAAAGCTTTTTCTCTTCTGATATGTTGCTCTCTGGCCTGCAGGGTCAGTACAAATGCCCGCCTGCCATCCTTGTCATCGGTCATGCCGACCATACGGCCCGGCAATTTCCTTACGTTTTTCTTAGTGGTGGCCATCAGTCCGATGGACGGTCCGCTGAAGTTGATGGGGCCGGCTAAGCTCATGCCTTCACCCACAACGATGTCGGCGCCCAGGTTGCCTGGAGCCTCCAGCATGCCCATGGAGATGATATCTCCGACCACGACGATGAACATAGCCTTGTGCTCATGGGCCAGATCGGCAATCGCCTGCAGGTCTTCGATGTTACCGAAGAAGTTGGGGTACTGCACGGCCACAGCACCGGTCTTGTCGGTGATGCTGGCTTTCAGCTCATCAATCGAGGTAATGGTACCTTTCAGGCCCGCTGTTTTGACCTCGACACCCAGTCCATTGGCATAGGTTTCTACAGTCTCAATATATTCTGGATGGATCGCACCGGAAAGGATAATCTCCTTCTTGCGGTCAGTCGTCATGATCATGGCTTCACACAGTGCGTTGGCACCGTCATAGACGGAAGCATTGGACACTTCCATGCCGAACAGTTCGCAGACCATAGTCTGGAATTCAAAGATGTTCTGCAGGGTGCCTTGGCTGATTTCCGGCTGGTATGGCGTATAAGCCGTATACCACTCGGAACGGGAAAGAAGATGGTCCACCAATGCTGGCATGTAGTGGTCATATGCGCCACCACCCAAGAAACTAATAACCTGATCCATGTTCTGGTTCTGGCTGCTCATGCTCTTGATCTTCTTCTTCAGCTCGTACTCGGACATGCCTTCCGGCAGGTTCAATGCACGGTTCAATTTCACATTGTCTGGGATATCAGTGAACAGGTCTTCCATGCTATCAAGGCCTATTCTCTCAAGCATTTTCTGTTTGTCTGCTTCAGTTGCTGCTAAATAGTTCATTATTTCACCTCCAAATTATTTGCTACGTCTGTAGAATGGTGTTTTCACCACTTTGGCTTTTACCTTCTTATTACGGATGATTACGTCGATTTCATCATCAACGCTGACCTTCTTAGTTGCCACGATGGCCAATCCTAAGCTCATATCGAATGTAGGAGAATAGGTTCCAGTGGTAACGCTACCAACCTCTTCTCCGTCCTTTTCGATGACATAGTGCGCTCTGGGCACACCACGGTCGATCATCTCGAAGCCCACGATCTTTCTGGGTCTTCCCTCTTCCTTCATCTTCGCAATCGGCTCTCTTCCGATGAAATCTCCTTTTTCCAAAGCGATGAATCGGGCCAATCCAGTTTCCAGCGGATTGATCTCGTCGGTCATCTCATGGCCGTAAAGAGGCATCTTAGCTTCGAAACGAAGTGTGTCTCTGGCACCCAGGCCGCAAGGGCTGATATCATCTCCGCCAGCTGCCAGCATTTCTTTCCACAAGAATTCTGCGTCCTTGGCGGCACAATATACTTCAAATCCGTCCTCACCGGTATAGCCGGTTCTTGAGAGGATGCAGGAAACCCCGCTGACCTTTCCGTTTTCAAAGGAATAGTACGGAATGGGTTCCAATTCAGTTTCAGTCAATTTCTGCAGGATGGACAGTGCCAGTGGTCCCTGGATGGCAATCTGGCCGAAATCGTCAGATTCGTTGACAATGGTCAGATCCTCATCGGCCTTCTGTTCGTTGATCCAAGCCCAGTCCTTCTCGATATTGCCGGCGTTGACGATCAGCAGGTACTCTTCATCTCCCACGTGATACACCAACAAGTCATCCACGATTCCACCGTGCGGATAGCACAGTACACCGTAGCGAGCCTGTCCGATGGTTGCGTCGGACACGTCACTGGTAACCAGGCGCTGGATAAAGCTCAAGGCATCTTTGCCTTTGACCCGAATCTCACCCATATGGCTTACGTCGAATAGTCCTGCTTTGTTACGTACTGCATGGTGTTCATCTTTGATTCCGGAATACTGAACTGGCATGTCCCAGCCCCCGAAATCAACCATCTTGGCACCGAGTTCACGATGCGCGGCATTTAGCGGCGTCTTTTTGATTTCAGACATTTCATTTCCCCCTTTTTCTCCCAACGTCCAAAGTGAAAAAAAGGACATGGGAAAACAGCAATATTACTAGTGCTCTTTTCCCCTGTCCTTTTACCTGAGAGATTACCATATGGCTTTCCCCTTTGGTGTCTTGCTTTCGCAATCCTCTCCAGAGGTCGTGTCTAGTCGCAGTCCTTTTGCCTGAAAGTTTCCCGCTGAGTGCACGCTCTAGCGGTTGCTTCTTCGGCGCATTTTCATGTCTCTCCCACAACTTCTCATCCACGTTATATTCATTTGTACATTTAATATATATTCATAACCTTCCCTATGCAACAAAAGGCAAGGTTAAAGAAAGTTATCTTTTTCACAACGTAGGCCGTAAAACAGAGAATTTTTTTACTTTTCGCCACCCGCAGTATATTATATAGATATATAGATATTTCTATATTAGGAGGACACATGCCATTCAACGACAGCTTCAAAGCTCTATCGGATCCCACCAGAAGGCGCATTCTAGAAATGCTGAAAAAGAGCGATCTTAGCGTCAACGAGATCGCAGCTGAATTTGATATATCCCAACCCAGCATATCCAGACATCTGAGCATTCTTAAGAACGCCGACCTGGTATCCGACGAACGCAAAGGACAGCGAATCATCTATTCCCTGAACACCAGTGTGTTCGAATCTTTGATGGGCTGGTTCATATCCTTCAAGGAAAAAGGAGAGTAACGCCATGAATAGAAAAAACTCATTTCATCTGTCCAAAGATGAGATCATCCTGTTAATTCTCATCGCCCTGATGTTCCTAGTCGGATTTTTGGCCTATAGCCACCTTCCGGACCAGATTCCTACCCATTGGAACATGAGAGGCGAGGTGGACGGTTATGGCAGCAGAACCTTCGGAGCCTTGGGCATCCCCCTGATTACTCTGGGTGCCTTCTTCCTGTTCCGCTTCCTGCCCAACATCGACCCCAGGAAACGCAACTACCCCCAGTTCGCGAAGAGCTACCGGGCCATCAAGTTCGTATTCATCATCTTCATGTTTACGCTCTACTGCGCCACCATCCTGTTCTCGCTGGGTTATCCCGTGAATATCACCTTCGTGGTCAACTTTCTGGTAGGCATCCTGTTCATCATCATCGGTAATTATCTGGGTAAGGTGAAGCATAACTATTTCGTAGGCATCAAGACTCCTTGGACGTTGGCTGACGAGGAAGTATGGAAAAAGACCCACCGCCTGGCCGCACCCTTCATGGTCGGAGCCGGCGGCATCTTCATCATCGGCGCCTTTGTACGTCACACTGCGGTCTTCATGCTATCCTTCGCCATGATTTTGGTCGCAGTCCTTGTACCGACCGTCTACAGCTACCTGCTCTTCAAAAAGCGGCATCCTGATGAAAATGGCCACTAGGTAGCAGGCAACACTATATAGAAATAAAAAAATGCCATCGCCGTTTTTTTCGGCGGTGGCATTCGTGTTTTATTACTCAGTTTTCAAGTTCTTGCCTCTGCGATGCGCTAGGAAAAGAATCACCAACCCCGCCAGAATACCCAATAGGCTGATCAGTCTGGCCACTTGGATCGGTCCAAGCATTAGGGAGTCGGTACGCAAATCTTCTATGAAGAAACGTCCCAGCGAGTACAGCGTCAGATAACCGGCCAGAATCTTGCCTCTCGGTTCCGGTTTCCTAAGACTCAAGTACAGCAGGAAGGCGAACACGCCCAGATTCCAAACTGACTCATAGAGAAAGGTTGGATGATGGTAGCTCCCGTCGATCAGCATCCCCTGTTGGATGAATGCAGGGAATCGGCTGATGAAAGCCTCGCTGACGATTCCACCGAATGCTTCCTGGTTAACGAAGTTGCCCCATCTGCCGATGGCTTGAGCCAGGATGACCGCCGGTGCCAGTATATCCAGCAAGCGCAAGAACTCCATCTTCTTCCTGCGGGTGTAAAAAAATAAAAAAATCACGGCTGCAAGTACACCGCCGTGGATGGCAAGGCCTCCGTGCCAAACCTTGACAATCTCGTCAGGTCTTTTTAGATAGAAGTCCAGATTGAACAACACATAATATAGCCTAGCTCCCACAAATCCGAATGGCAACATATAAATACAGGCATCGATTACCGATTCCGTGTCCATTCCACCCCGATTGCTCAAACGATAGACCACCAATAGGGCCAGGGCTATACCCAGACCGATCAGAAGTCCATACCAGTGAACAGCAATCAGTCCCAACTGAAATGCGATTGGATTCATACTATTCCTCCAAAAAAAAGAGAGCACAAAGCTCTCTTGTCTTTAACTCGTGCATATTTCCAGTTCAACCGTCTTTGTCAAAACATCGATATAGCTAAATGACATACGCCGGCTGGCTTCATCCTGGCTGGCATCCAACAGTACTACAAATACGTTGGGGTATGTCTGCTCAATGATTCCACTCTTCTCAACAATTCTCTTTCTTCCAGTATTGGCTCGAATTACGACCTCGCTGCCAATATTTTCCTTAAGATTGTCTCTGATATCCGAAATCTCACGTTTGCTGGCCACAGGACCACCTCTTTTCTTCCGCAATATAGTGAGTATACCACAGGGGTGGTCGAATGTAAAGATATATTTTACTGTATCGGTTACTGCTTGTCAATACCAATTTTTATATGGTATAAGCGGTTGCTAAGGGCAGAAAACTCCTCGATACCCAGCGTCTCACCTCTACGGTTGGGCTCGATATCCAGTTCCTGGAGCAAATCACGCAACTCTTCCTTGCCGATAAAACCCAGATTATGAGACAGGGAATTCAGCAATGTTTTTCGTCGTTGCTGAAAGGCTCCCTTGAGCACCTGAAAGAACATGGCGTCGTCCAGCACCTCGACCGGGGGCCGATTACGAATCGTAAGACCGATGACCGCCGACTCCACTTTTGGCGCTGGATAGAAGGAGTTCCGTCCCACATTGACCAGCACCTTGGCTTCTGCATAGAAACGCACTGCCACGGACAAGGCACCGTAATCCTTGGTGCCCGGGTGGGCCTGCATGCGATTGGCCACTTCCTTCTGGGTCATGACCGTGATGGACTGTATGTTCTTCTGCTCCTCTAGCAGTTTCATGATGATGGGCGTGGTGATGTAATAAGGCAGGTTGGCTACCACCTTATAGCTCTCCACCCCAAACTTCTCTTTCACCACCTGGTCCAGATCCGTCTTCATCACATCCTGAAAGAGGATCTGCACATTTTCAAAAGGAACGGTCTCGGCCAGCAGGCGTCTTAGCTTCTCATCGATTTCCACCGCCAAAACAGCTTTGGCCGATTCAGCCAGTGCCCTGGTCATGGTACCCATGCCCGGTCCGATTTCCACCACAACGTCGTCCTGGTCGATTCCAGCGCCCTGGATGGTCTGCGCGACCACTTGCTCGTCCATGAGGAAGTTCTGACCGAACTTCTTCTTGCTATGGAATCCATATTTTTTCTGTAACATCCGTATGGTACTGAGATCCGTCAGTTTCATCTATTTCAGTCCTTTCATAGACAGGGACACCCGTTCTCTGTCCAGATCAACACCTAGGACTCGAACCGCGACCTGATCACCTACGCTGACCTGATCGAGCGCATTGCTGACATAATTGTCTGACAGCTCGGAGATATGCACCAAACCGTCATGGTGCACCCCGATATCCACAAACGCTCCGAAATCCACCACATTGCGCACTACACCCTCCAGCTCCATACCGGGCTTCAGATCCTTCAGATCGATCACCCCGGACTTGAATACCGGTTTGGGCAACTCTTCTCTGGGATCCCGTCCAGGTTTCAGGAGCTCCTGCACGATGTCCTGCAGCGTCGGCACCCCGATTCCTAGCGATTCAGCCTGAGCCTCTATGTCCAGGGACTTGAGGGCTTGTTCATCCCCCAATTCGAGTTCATTCTGGCTAAGAAGGGATTTGGTCGCCTTATAGGACTCCGGATGCACCGCGGTATTGTCCAACGGATTGTCCCCGTCCGGGATACGCAGGAAACCGGCCGCCTGTTCATAGGCTTTAGGCCCCACTCCCTTTACCTTCAGCAGCTCCTTCCGGTCATGAAAGAGCCCTGTTTCCTCTCTGTGGGCCACAATGTTCTCCGCGGTCTTCTTGGAGAGTCCACTGACCCGCAGCAAGAGGGGTACACTGGCCGTGTTCAGATTGACACCGACTAGATTCACGCAATCCTCGACCACCCCATCCAGGGATACGGCCAACCGCTTTTGGTCCACGTCATGCTGGTACTGCCCCACACCGATGGCCTTGGGTTCAATTTTCACCAGCTCCGCTAAAGGATCGATAATCCTTCTAGCGATGGAAACTGCGCTCCTTAAGGTCACGTCCAGATCTGGAAACTCCTGCTTTCCCAGCTTGCTGGCCGAATAGACTGACGCTCCCGCCTCATTGGTGATCGTGTAGAGCACATCTAGATCCAGGTCCCGGATCATCTCCATCAAGAAAGTTTCACTTTCCCGACAAGCCGTCCCATTACCCAACGATATGGTCTTGACCTGGCATTTTTTCAGCATGGCAGCCAATTTTTTTCGGCTCGCCTCGATTTTGTTGTTCGGTTCGGTCGGATAGATGACACCCGTATCCAGCACCTTACCGGTCGCATCGACACAAGCCAGTTTGCAACCGGTGCGGAACGCCGGATCGAAGCCCAATACGCTACTATCCTTGATGGGGGACTGCAACAGCAACTGCCGAACATTAGAGGCGAACACCCCTATGGCCTGTTCTTCAGCCGCTTCCGTCATCATACCGCGGATCTCCCGTTGCAATGAGGGCGCGAGCAGCCTCTTATAGCCATCCAGTATACTTTCTTTGACCTCGCGCAGAAAAAGCACCTTGTGTTTGAGGTTCTTCTTCAATATGCTTTCCATGATCGGAAGATCAGGAAGCTCGAATCCCACCTGTAGGACTCCTTCCTTTTCACCTCGATTCAAAGCCAGCAAACGGTGGGGTGCTACTTTTCCAATCTTCTCAGCATAGGCATAATACATCTCATATGGAGTGCGTTCCTCATCTGGCACCTTGTTCTGGGAAAATATGGTTCCCTGGTTCATCACCAGCTTTCTGGCTTTCTTGCGGATTTCAGGATCATCGGTAAAACGCTCAGCCAAAATATCCTTAGCGCCCTGGATAGCCGACTCCTGCGTTTCCACCTCTTTCTTAGGGTCCACGAAGGGTGCGACTAGCGCCTTTTTGTCCCCTTCGATTTGTTTCAGTAAAATATCCGCCAAGCCCTCCAGCCCCTTACGTTTGGCCTCGGATGCCTTGGTCTTCCTCTTGGGTCGGTGTGGACGATAGAAGTCTTCCACTTCTACCAAGGTTCCCGCTTTCTCGATCTTCTGGACCAAACCTTCCTCCTGGACATCCATCTCAGCCAGCAGGCGCAGCACCTCAGTTTTTCTCTTTTCCAGGTTTCTTAAGTAAGTAAGCCTCTCTTCCAGGCGTCTCAATATTTCATCATCCAGCGTCCCCGTCATTTCCTTACGGTAACGGGCAATAAAGGGAACCGTGTTTCCTTCGTCCAGCAAAGCGATGCTGGTTTCCACCTGGTGGTGACGAATGTTCAGTTCCTGGGCGATCTGAGTAGCGATATCCATTCTTTTCTCCTTGTATGTCAACTCTTTTGCTCATTGAAAAAGGTGTTGCTTTCGCAACACCTCTTATTCTAATACATCATTTTGTCCATGGCAAAGTTTTGTCCGAAAGAACTACCGCCCAACAGGACGATCAGATCACCTTCGGAAAGTCCGGATAGGATTTCCACATACATGTCACCCTCGGCTCCAGTCTGGACCTCCAGGGCTTCCGGTTCCCCGTCTGCGTTAAGCTGTTGCACGATGCCCACACCGTCATCCAGAATGGTGATGGCCTCCCGGGGCACCCGGAGAACGTCTTCTTTCTTCTCGACGAAGATATCCGCATCCCCGCTCATCCCAGGTTTGATACGTTCGTTGCCTTCAATCAGTATCTCAGCCCTGAAGTTCACACTCCCGTTCTCCAGCTCACCGCGCTGACCTACCTTGCCCAGTACGCCGGTGAATGCTTCATTGCCGAATGCGGTAAAATAGACTTCCGCTGTCTGGCCAACATAGACCTTGCCGATGTCATATTCATCGATGACCACTTTCATCCTCAGCTGATCTACGCTGGCGATGACTGCTGCATCATCACCGGACGACAATCGTTCGCCCTCAGCTGCATTCAATTCAATAAGAGTTCCGTCGAATTCCGCTTTGACCACATACTGAGCCAACAGACTCTTGGCTTCTTCCAACGACAGCTTGGCTTTCTGCAACTCCATCTTCTGCTCCAGTTGGCCGATTTTAGCCGATGAAGCATCTACATTGGCGATGAGTGTTTCCGCGCTGACCATGTCCCCGACGGCTGTCTGCACCGAGGAAATGGTTCCCCGCACGCCAGCCTTCACTTCAGTGTCCTCCGCGAAATAGACAGCTCCGCTTTCCATGGCCACAACCGTCCTGCCGCCCTTCTCCGTCTGGAGTTTGGCCTTCTGACCCTCGTCGAGGCCGCCGGGGTTCTTAACCCTCAAGGTCATATATCGCACTCTGGCTCCGCCGGCCCGAGGCGTATCAACGCCATCTATCTTCAGGATGGTAGCATCCAGGAATGTCATAAACTGCGGGAAAAGGACCTGTACGGTCTCCCCTTCGGTAAACAGCCCATAGTCATTTATGCCCAAGGCGTTGCGCACCTCCAGGTAATCCTTGCTCTCGATGGTGGCCACTACCATATCCGGCGTGACCTCCGAACCGGAGCCGATATTCAACTCCTTCAGCTCGCCGGTCGCCCCGGCAATAATCCGGTTGCTGCCTGAGGACTGGCTACTGCTTTCAGATACCATCTTCTCATACTGCAGAAGCTGCAACTGGTAATTCAATCTGGCCTCGGTATCGTCCAGCTCATAGATGGTGTCTCCCTTCTTTACGGAATCGCCTTCCGCAAAGTACACCTTCCGCACTTCTTCATCGAACACACCGGAGACAATCTGTTCCCTGTCCGCCAAAGCATGTCCGGTCACGTAGATGGTCCGTTTCACTTCCCCACGTTCCAGAGGCACTTCCTGATAGCTTATTTGGAATTCGTCTGTGGGTGGCATATCCTGCCCTCCCGGCCCCAGCACCCTGGTCACCAAGAAAAGCACCACCGCCAACACGAACAGTATCAGCACTTTCTTCGATTTCTTCAATCCTTTAAACCAGACGAAGGGCCTCTTCAGTCTGGTTTCCCATTTTTTTTCTTGTCCGCTCATTTTCATTCTCCTACTCATTTCGTATCGCTTCAAGTGGGCTTATCTTAGCTGCTTTTCCCGCCGGATAAAGACCGGCAATGATGCCAATGACTAGGGAAAAGGCCATGGCGGCCAAAGCCAACCACACCGGTATCATGGCTAAAGCCGAATTCAGGTCATCCCCCATCATGTTCCTGGCGACCAAGTTGACCAAGGCCACCACACCGTAACTGCTGGCCAGTCCAGCCAGACCTCCCAAAATACCGATGACACCGGATTCGATCAGGAACATCAGCTTTATGTTGGGAATGGTTGCCCCCAGTGCCTTCATGACCCCGATTTCCTTGTTCCGCTCCAGTATGGACATGGTCATAGTGTTGACGATGCCGATGGTGGCTACCAGCAAGGCGACCGATCCGATACCGCCCAGAATAAGCTGGATGATCAGGAACACCTGATTGAGTTCTTCCAGCATATCCGTCGGAGACCAGGTCTCCAAGCCCTGGGCCCGGATTCCTTCCACTACCTGCTGTACAGCGTCGTTGTTCGCAACTTTCACACGAACATTGTCGTATCCTTGAGCTTCCTCTACACCGCGACCCTTGGGGCCCTCTCCGGTATTCCAGTCATTCATAGCCTTGACCAGTTCCAGCGGCAGATAGATGGTGGAACCCCATTCACCTACACCCTCCTGGAATACACCGGTGACACGTACCTTGTACTCTTTCTTCTTAACTTCACCTTCACCCAAGTATTGCATCTGGGAAAGAACCAGGTTCTTTCCTACGACCGGCAAACGTCCCAGATTGTAGTTGAATTCAACCGATTCTTCTCTGTATTCCGGTTGAGCCCCCGTATCATCCCTCTCTTGACGGTTGGGCCTGGTCTTGGTCTTCTCATAGAAATCATCTGGAAACTTGTAGGATACCGCCACTTCCCGGAACGATCCGTCGGCCAGGGTTCCTTCCGCCACAACATAACCAAAGGCTTCAGCTTTACTGAAATCGATACCCACGATCCTGGCATCGCTGTACTGCCGACCCATCTTGATCTCCGTCGATCCGTAATAGTCTATCGTCGGCATAACTGCCTGTACCCCGGGTATGCTTTCCAGGTTTAGGATTTGCTCGTCAGTTACCTGGGCTGATTCCCCAGGCTCCACGGTCTCCCAGTTGGGATAGACCTGTAGTACGCTCAGGTCCCCAAAATCCCCCAATGACTCCGTGGCATTTTTCTGCAAACCCAGACCCAGCGCCAGCATACTGACGATGGCAGCCGTACCTATGGCCACACCCAATGCGGTCAGTATGGTCCGACCCCTTCTTTTTTTCAGATTTCTGACGGAAATCATCACCCCGTCTTTAATGCGCATGATGTTCCCTCCATTGATTCACTACCAAACCGTCCTCCAAGAAGATGGTATGGTCACATACTTCCGCAATTCTTGGATCGTGGGTTACAATCAGGAAAGAACTTTTCTGTTCCCGGTTCAGTTCACTCAACAATGCGAGGATTTCCTCCCCTGTCTGTGAATCCAGGTTCCCTGTAGGTTCGTCTGCCAAGACCACTTTTGGTTTGGTCACCAAGGCGCGCGCCACGGATACCCGCTGCTGCTGCCCTCCCGAAAGTTCGTTGGGTTTGTGATCCATCCGGTCAGCCAGCCCGACTTTTTCAAGCATTTCCATGGCCATCTCGCGACGGCCTTCTTCTTTCACTTCTCCGAATATCAAAGAAAGCTCTACATTCTCTAAGGCTGTGAGATAGGGCATCAGGTTGTACGATTGAAAAACAAACCCAATATTCTCGCGGCGGAACAGACAGAGCTCATTTTCATTCATGGCGGATATCTCCTGACCATCGATGCGGATCAGTCCTTCCGTTGGCTTGGTAAGACCCCCGATGAGGTTGAGCAACGTGGATTTCCCTGATCCAGAGGCACCGCAGAGCGCGGTGAAATCCCCGGGCCGGATTGTGAAATCCACACCGTGCAACACAGGTACATCCAGTTTCCCCAAGCGGAATGTATGCTTGAGATCCTGCACCTCAATCTTCCCTCCCACTATTTTTTCTTCCATAGTATTCTCCCAAATATTCAAATTTGTTTGTCTTTCAAACTATATATTCCAACACTCGAACTATTCTATCCTATCATACTTGAAAAAACCATATGCAATTCTTGTAATAATTTGGTATAATTTCACATAAGTAAACAAAGGAGCAAGGTGATGATAGAAAACCTGGTTAATGACAATCTTAAGAATATGAAAATTGTGTCCGGCTTTGAGGTAAAAGCCAAAGCCAAAGCTTATGAACAGGCTGGTCACAACGTGATCCACCTGGAGTTGGGAGAGCCTGATTTCGACACGCCGACGAACATCATCGAGGCGGGCGTCGAAGCCATGCGCTCCGGTTACACCCACTACTCGCCGGCAACAGGGCTACCTGCCTTCCGTCAGGCCATCTCGGATTACGTCAACAGCTACAAGAACCTGAAGAGCACGCCGGATAATATCGTCGTGACTCCAGGAGCCAAACCCATCCTGTACTATACCATCATGAGTCTGGTACAGCCGGGCGACGAGGTCATCCTGCCTTCACCGGGATTCATAGTCTACGAACCCTTGGTGAAATACTGCGGAGGCACCCCTGTGGCGCTTCCTCTCAGGGAGGAATTCGATTTCCGTTTCAATCCTGATGACCTGAAGAAGCTAGTCAATGACAAGACCAAACTGATCATCTTCAACTCCCCCCACAATCCGACCGGCGGTCTTCTGACCAAGGAGGATGTGGAAGCGGTGGCTGAGATCATCGACGGCAAGGACCTGATGGTATTATCCGACGAGATCTATGATCGCATGGTCTATGTAGACGAAAAGCCTGTCTCTCTGGCATCCATCGACGGCATGGCTGAAAAGACCATCGTCCTGGACGGTTTCTCCAAGACCTATGCCATGACCGGATGGCGGCTGGGCTACGGCGTGATGCCCAAGCGCATGGTAGAGCTGTTATCACCTCTGGTGGTCGCCTCCAATTCCTGCACGGCTACTTTCAGCCAGATGGCTGGCATCGAAGCCTTGACAGGCGATCAGAGCGCACCTGCCAAAATGATTGAAGCATATAAAGCCCGTCGAGATTTCTTTGTCGGTGGTCTAAACGATATCCCGCAAATATCCTGTGTGCTACCCAAAGGTGCTTTCTACGCCTTCCCGAACATCAAGGATCTGGGTATGAGCAGTCAGGAAGCAGCCGACTATCTGCTAGAAGAAGCCAAGATTGCCAGCATCCCCGGCTCAGCCTTCGGCGAGTACGGTGAAGGTTACCTGCGATTCGCCTACGCCACCAGTAAGGATAACTTGGCCGAAGCCTTGAACCGCCTGGAAGCAGCAGTCGCCAAACTGCCCAAGTAATAGACGAATTGGCAACTGAAAAGTTCCATCAAAAAGAGACGACATTTGAATTTCACTTCAAATGTCGTCTCTTTTCTATACCTGTTTTACCTTTAAGTCTATCTGTACTTATTCTTTTTCATATGGTTGGCCGTCCGCCGCAGGTGCGTTGGCGCTGCTAACGAATCCCAGAAGAATGACCAAAGTAAGAATATAGGGCATCATGCTCAGCAGCTCGGAAGAGATGCTGATACTGGTGCTACCAAGGAAAATCACTAGCGCTTGGGCAAGTCCGAAGATCAGGCAAGCGCCCAATGCACCATGGGGTTTCCATTGGCCAAAAATCATGGCCGCCAAAGCGATGAACCCATGGCCCGAAATGAGTGTTGGGAAGAAGTTCGACGCCACAGCCAGACTCATGGATGCGCCACCCAATCCAGCCAGTACGCCAGACATGATCACACAGCTGTAGCGGATCTTCCTGACGCTGATTCCCAGCGTATCTGCCGCTTCCGGATTCTCACCTACCGACAGAATCCGAAGACCCAGCACCGTTTTGTAAAGAATAAACCACATGACCACAGCGCACAGGATGGCGATTACCGTTGTCCAGTCCTGATTCAGCAGGTTGTCCAGAAACGAATATTTAGGAAAGACACCTGGCAAGAATTTGGGAATCTTGTATTCGACCGGTATGGTCATGGCCGCCCCGGAGAAGAATTTACGGGACAAAAAGATAGCTAGACCCGGACCGATGAAATTGATAGCGATACCAGAGACCACCTGGTCTCCGTGGAAGGTGACTGAGGAGATAGCATGGATGAGGCCGATCAACCCGGAGCCTACACCGCCCGCGATGAATCCCAACCAGGGATTGCCGGTATAATAACCAACCGTCGCACCAGCGAAAGCGCCAAAGGCCAACAAGCCCTCAAGCCCGATATTGATAACGCCGGACCGTTCCGAAATGACACCTCCCAGCGATGCGTAAATAAGCGGAGTAGCATACATCAGAGTCGTCCCCAAAACAAAACCTAAGGATCCAATCATGCTATTTCACCTTCTTTCTAGCTGCGATGCTTTTTTTCAGCACATCGATCAGTTTGGGCATGGAGATGAACAGTACGATGATACCCACCATTATGTTGACCGTCTCAGAAGGCGCATTGATGGGCGGCGTCTGGATTTTGGACCCCCCATATTTGAGAGCCCCGAAGAATAGCCCCGACAGAAGGCAACCGATTGGCGTATTGGCACCCATCAAGGCTACGGCAATTCCGTCAAATCCGAATCCTTCCATGGCAGCCAAGGTACTCAGATTATGGGAGATTCCCAACACCTGTATGCCCCCAGCCAGACCTGAGATGGATCCAGCGATGAACATGGAGGTGAACATATTGCGTTTCACATCAATGCCGCCGAATTCAGCTGCATATTTGTTGTAACCTACTGCTTTCAAGGAATATCCTAAGGTAGTCTTGTTCAGGATGAATCCGGAGATAACAACCGCCAGGATGGCGATTATGACTCCCACGTTGACCTGGGATTTGAACATATCGAAAAGCACCGGATGTTCCATAAGCCAGGCCCTACCCGCATCAGAAGTCTTCCATTCACCCAAGATCCGGATGCTGGCTGTAGGCTGGATGCTGTAGGAGACATTAATCCGTTTGACAAAACTCTCGATGGTCACCACGAAATTGCTCAAATAAAAGGCAACCCAGTTGAGCATGATGGTGGAGATAACCTCGTTCACCCCGAACCGAGCTTTGAAGAATCCGGCCAATCCACCCCACAAACCGCCGACAAAGGTAGCTATCAGCAGGATGACAAGCGGATGTATCACATATGGTAAATGCAGATAGTACCCCAGCATGGCAGCCGTGATTGCACCAACGATAAACTGTCCTTCAGCTCCGATATTGAATAGTCCAGTGCGAAAGGCAAACATCACACTAAGACCGGTCAGGATCAGAGGCGTAGCCTTCAAGATGGAATAAGACATAAACTTAGGACTGCCAAATATGCCCTTTAACATTACCAGATATGTCTCAAGAGGTCTGTATCCGGCCAGCTTCAAGATGATACCACCGGCTAGGAAACCGATCAGTACCGAGAAGAGAATGATAGTTAAGGTAGATTTCTTCTTACTCATTCGCTTCACCTCCAGCCATCAGAAGTCCTATTTCTTTTTCTGTTGCTTCTCCAGCTTTAAACACTTTAACGATTTCGCCTTCGTAGATAACCGCAATCCGATCGGACATGCCCATGATTTCATCTAGTTCGAATGAAATGAGTAGCACGCCACGACCTTTATTCCGTTCCTCGACCAGAGATTTGTGAACATACTCGATAGCTCCAACATCAAGACCTCTTGTTGGTTGAACCGCGATCAGCAGGTCATGCACGTTGGAGATTTCCCGAGCGATAACTACCTTCTGCTGATTGCCACCAGATAGTTCTCCCGCCAATTGTTTGACCTTGGGAGGTCTTATATCGAATTCTTTAATCAGTCGTTCCCCGTATTTATAGATTTCATCATCCGCCAAGATGCCGCGTTCACTGGCAAAAGGGTTCTTTTTGAATTTCTGCAGAATGAAATTCTCCGCCAAATTGAAGTCCAATACCAACCCTCTTTTTTGACGGTCTTCTGGTATAATGACTACTCCGGATTCGTTGACGTCCTTGGGCTTGGCATACGTGATATCCACCCCTCCGGCCGTTATCTTACCTGATTCTACATCTCTCAATCCATTGATGGCTTCCAGGAATTCACTCTGCCCGTTTCCATCCACACCGGCCACGCCCAGAATTTCACCTTGGTAGACCTCCAAGTTCAACCCCTTCACCTTCTGAATGTTGCGGTTGTCTCGTACATGCAGATCTTCAACTTTTAGGATTAAATCGCCGGCTTCCAGCTCTTCTTTTTCCACCTTGAATTCAACGGAACGGCCGACCATCTTCTCTGCCAAATCCTTCTGGCTGACATCGTCCACATCGACGGTGTCAATCCTCACCCCTCTACGGATGATGGTGCAATAGTCACAGGCACTTTTCACTTCATTCAATTTATGAGTGATAATAATAATGGTTTTTCCTTCTTTAACCAGGTTATGGATTATATCAATCAACTCTTCGATCTCCTGCGGCGTGAGCACCGCCGTAGGCTCATCCAAGATAAGGATTTCCGCTCCCCGGTAAAGAGTCTTTAAAATTTCCACCCGCTGTTGCATACCCACAGATATGTCCTGGATCTTAGCTTCCGGCTCCACATAGAGTCCGTACCTTTCTGATAATTCCCGCACTTCCTTGATTGCCTGCTCCCGGTCCATCAAGCCCTTGCCCTTCACCGGTTCATTACCAAGCACGATATTCTCCGCCACCGTGAAATTCTGGACCAGCATGAAATGCTGATGCACCATGCCGATGCCCTTGGCGATGGAATTGGTCGGACTATGGTCAGTCAGTTTTTCCCCGTTTACAAAGATTTCACCCTCGGTAGACTCATAGAAACCGTAAAGGACATTCATAAGGGTGCTCTTGCCGGCTCCGTTTTCACCCAAAAGCGCATGAACCTCACCCTTATGCACAGTCAGGTCGATGTGATCGTTGGCAGTAAAGTCCCCGAACTTCTTGACGATCCCTTTCATTTCTACCACAATATTGTCGTAATCAATGTACTCTTTGCCCATGCATCTCACTCCTTAAAAATGAAGTCCGGGGCACGGCCCCGGACTCATCATCAGGCTTTACATTCCGTACTGAGCCTCATATGCTTCTGGACCGTTTGGTACAGAAATGGTACCGTCAATAATTTGCTGTCTCAGGTCATCTACTTCAGCCAACACATCAGCTGGAACATGAACGTCCGAGGTCGGCGCAATACCAACACCTTCTTCCGCTAAGCCGTAAACTACATTAGTGCCACCCATGAAGTTACCATCCACCAAATCCTTGGTAACATTGAAGACCGCGTTATCAACCCGCTTCACTGCGGAGGTGAGTGTATTGTCAGGTGCTAAGGGGTACTGGTCTTTGTCTACCCCGATAACCCACTTACCACTTTCCTTAGCTGCTTCAATTACACCATTGCCGGTGAATCCAGCTGCGTGGAATACGATATCTGCACCATCCTGGTACATCTGGTTGGCGATGGCTTTACCTTTAGGCACGTCACCCCAGTCACCAGCGTACTGGATCAGAATTTCACAGTCTGGATTAGCATCATTGACACCTGCCAGATAGCCATAGTGGAAATGATTGATTACTTCGGATTCCATACCACCGACGAAACCTACGATATTGGTCTCAGTCATCTTACCAGCGATGTATCCGACTAAATAGGAGCATTCCTCTTCACGGAAGACCACACCCATCAGATTGTCCGGTCCTTCAGCATAGAAAAAGTCGATGATGGCATAGTTGGCATCCGGATTGGTCACGGCTGCTTCTTCAACAGCATCCGCCATCATAAATCCGATACCCCAGACTAGAGCATTGCCATTGTCGTATAGCGTATCCAAGTTAGGAACATAGTCCGCTTCCTGAGAGGACTCCAAATAACTGACCGCTATGCCCAGTTCAGAACCTGCTCTTGACAGGCCTTCCCAAGCAGATTGGTTGAAGGACTGGTCGTTGACACCACCGGTATCAGTAACCATCGCCACCATGAGTTCTTCCAACGGCTCATCTGCTGGCTCTTCAGCCGGTTCCTCCGTAGGCTCTTCAACCGGTTCCTCAGCCGGTTCTTCCACCGGGGTGCAACCCGCGAACGTAAAGGTGATAGCACAAACCAAAATCAAGGCAATAACTAAATACTTCTGTTTCATGTTTGTCTCTCCTTCCTTTTACTGTGAGTTCCCTCACGTAATATATACAGCTACAATATAATATTCTCGTAACGCAGGCAAAGTCCTGCTAATATGCAAGATGAATTCTAAAAAAATGTAAATGCCCTAAACAAAAAGAGGGGTCGGTAAGCCCGATTCCCTCTTTTTAGAAGTACACTTATGTTGCTATCCTATTGCTTCTCGTTCTGTTCTTCTGTCGGCATTTTGTTCTGACGTCCCGGGCCGCCTCCTTCTTCCAGCTTTTTAAATAGCTGATCCGCTTCTTCCTGCGTCAGCTCACCATCCTCGACCCTCTGCTCGATGTCCTCCCGTATGGAATCCAGGTCACGGTCCCGGTCCATTATACCGGACGGTGGTTCCCTTTGCTCAACTGTTTCTTCAGTTGGTTCCGCGGTCTGGTTGCAACCGGTCGCAGGCAACAGCAGCGTACAGCAGATACATATGGCTATAACCCTCCGAACATACCTCATGCTGCTCCTCCCCTCAACTTATACCAGTCTTCTGGCTTAAGCATCTGGGCCCTCATCAAGGTTCAGGCCTCGGCCGCCATGGCCTTTGAAACCTGGTCTTCCAAGAGGAAGTCCTTCTTCCAAGCGCTCAAGCATCTCATCTGCTCTCTCCTGGGTCAGTTTGCCGTCTTCCACGGCTTGGGCGATGTGTTCTGCGATCAGTTCAGGATCACGTTCCATTGCCCGGTCTCTAAGTGGCCATTCTCCGGCTTCCAGTCTCTCAAGCATCTCATCCGCTCTCTCTTGGCTCAATTTTCCGTCTTCCACAGCTTGGGTGATGTGCTCCGCAATCAGTTCAGGATCACGTTCCATCTCCCGGTCTCTAAGCGGCCATTCTCCGGCTTCCAGTCTCTCAAGCATCTCATCTGCTCTCTCCTGGGTCAGTTTGCCGTCTTCCACGGCCTGATTGATACGTTCAGCGGCCACCTCTGGATCCGGTTCAAAATCCGCATCCTTCATACCACCTCTATGACCGAACAGGCCTTTTCCTTCACGGGTTCCCATCATGCGGGCATACCCTTCCGTCTGGACGTCCTCCGTTTCCGCCGCTACCGCAGGCAAAGCAACCAGCAGCAGGGAAACCAGCAATACAGCTACGATTATTTTCTTCATAGTAACATCTCCTTTCTATAGGTACATGTTACGCCCCAACTATGACATTCAGGTGACAGCAAAGGGACAAAAAGCGGAAATCCCTGTGGATTTCCGCTCCGTTGATTCTATATCTTCTCTGTTTGGCTTATCTTTGGCAGGCGTATGAAGAAATCCACACCATCCTCCCTGTTCTCAACTCCGTAAGAACCTTTATGGATTTCCACCATGTTCTTCACGATGGCCAATCCTAATCCCGTTCCACCATAGGCTCTGGTACGGGCCTTGTCGATCTTGTAGAAGCTGTCCCAGATCTTGTCCAGGTCCTCTTCCGGAATGGTTTTCCCAGTGTTGAAGACGTGTATCTCCATGCTATCTGAAGTATCCATGACAGAAATCTCAATACACATTTCACACTCGACATGGTCCAACGCATTACTCACGAAGTTGGTCAGCATGGTCTCCAACATGTTCTGGTCGCAATTAAGCACCTGGGGTTCTTCCGCCGGCTCATAGGTCAGCGTAATGTCTTCCTTCTGCATTTCGAATGTGAACATCTCTATGACTCTACTGATAACCTCCCGCACATCTACCGCCTCATAATAAGTAGGGATGTGGTGGGATTCCAGCTTGCTCAGCGTCAGCAACTCCCGCACCATGGAAGACATGTGCTCACTCTCTTCGATGATGACAGACAAGTACTCCTCGAAGTCCTGCGGTTCAATCACTTCATCCCGGATACCTTCAGCATAACCGCGAATCAGGGATATGGGTGTCTTCAGTTCATGGGATACATTGGATATGAAATTTTTCCGGGCCTCCTCGATGGCCTTCTCCCTCTCAATATCCACCCTCAACTGCTCGTTGGCCTGGTTCAGTTCTCCAATGGTCTTATCTAATGTTTCGGACATATCGTTAAAGTTGCGACCTAGTACGCCGATTTCGTCGTCAGCTTCCCCTTCATAGCGAGAGCTGAAATCCAGATTCTTCATGCGTTTGGTAATCTCCGTCAGTTCCACTACGGGTTTACTGATTCTCCTGGTCACGAAAAACGCCAATATGATGGCTGCTAGGAAGGCAACCGAAGCCGGATACAGCGTAAAGCGGTTGATGATTCCCACCGACTCCTCCAATGCCGTCTCGGAGGTCTGGAGAACTAGATGGTCTCCATTTGCCAACTCCTTCTCCACCGTTATCAGCGGATTTCTCCAGGGGGGTATCGCGGTGTCGTTCTGACCGGGAGGGCGGAATCCGATGCGAGTGCCGTCCAGAAAAGAATGCTTCTTCCCAGCGCCCAACTCCTCGTCGGTCACGCTGTACAGCTGACCCTGGAAAGCCCGGGAGCTGTACAGGACCTGGCCCTGCTCATCATAAATCAGGATCAGCCCGTTGATGCTGTAACCCAGCACGTTCAATTCTTTGACAACCTCGTCGCTTAGCTCTCCGTCGTAAATCCGATCAATATCATCCGCCACCCTGTGTA
This sequence comes from Clostridia bacterium, assembly GCA_030625965.1. Classification (GTDB taxonomy): domain Bacteria; phylum Bacillota; class TC1; order TC1; family UBA5767; genus UBA5767. Next base: position 81,281 of record DAOUPV010000001.1, on the reverse strand, counting down.
GGATGCGCGCCTGCTGGTAATAGTAATAGGGTCCCAGCAGGACCCGGTTCATGGCTATGGAAGCCACCGTGCTGATCAACACCACCAAAAGCATGGCAATCAGCAACTTGTGGGCCAATGAAGTTTTTTTTCCTTTTGTTTTCCTAGTTTCTCTCTCCAAATCGATATCCCACCCCGCGCACAGTCTGAATGAGTCCGCTTTTGTCACCCAGCTTACTCCTTAGACGTTTGATATGGGTATCCACGGTGCGCAGATCCCCGAAATAATCGTAACCCCAGACCACGTCCAGGAGCCGTTCCCGGCTTATGGCCAAGTCCACATTCTCCATGAAGAAAGTCAGCAGGTCATATTCCTTGGGGCTCATCTCCAGCTCTATATCATCCAGATAAATCCTGTGGGAATCCCGGTCCAACCGAATACCCGAAAACTCCAAATGTTCCGAAATTCGTTCCTTGTTCCGCTTCAGCAGGCTGTGGATCCTGGCTACCAGGATCTTAGGGCTAAAGGGCTTGGCGATATATTCATCAGCCCCCAGTTCGAAACCGAACAGTTCGTCGTTCTCCTCGTCCCTGGCCGTCAACATGATGACCGGCGTAGCCAGTGTCTTGCGAATCTCCCTGAGGACGGCCCAACCGTCGTAACCTGGCATCATCACATCCAGGATCACCAAATCAAAGGTCTGGTAGGAGAGCACATCTAGAGCTTCTTTCCCATCCTTTACTTCTGTCACCGAGAAACCTTCTTTTGTTAAATAGTCTTTCACCAATTTGCGGAACCGCGGTTCGTCGTCGGCGTAAAGAACCGTTCTGGGCATATTATCCTCCTTCGATGCTGTAAAACATGGCAATCTCATCCCCAGCCGCCAGCGGTGTCTCCAGCCCCTGCAGCACATGAATGTTCTTACCCTTCAGCAATATGTTTATACCTCCGGAAAGCCCGTCTTCCCGGGAATAGACCTGACGCTCGAACTCGGCTCCGTAGCGGTCTGCCAGCTTATTTAGCGCCTGACCAACGGTTGAAGCCTCAAGCTCAATCTCTTTCTCTCCGGTAATCTGGCGTACCAGACTATACATTTCCACTTTCATATCCTGCTCCTTACGATTTTCTGCTTCCACTATACCACAAAGAGCCTTCTAGAGTCATGATACGCTCCGTTTGTGGCAGAGAGGTGACAGCCCTGTTACAGAAAAAGCCCATGGACAAGTCCATGGGCTCCAGATTAACTTTATTTAGCTCAGTTTGTGTACGAACAAGCCGCTACGCAGCTTGGGCTCGAACCAAGTAGATTTGGGAGGCATAACCTCGCCCGCATCGGCAACTGCCATCAAGTCCTTGATGGAGGTCGGGAACATGGAGAATGCTACTTCCATATCTTCCGATACACGTTTTTCCAACTCACCCAGGCCTCGGATACCACCGATAAAATCGATGCGTTCGTCAGTTCTGGGATCGCCGATACCCAATACCGGGTTCAGCAGGTTGTCTTGCAGGATGGCTGAATCCAGGCTCTTGACCGGGTGGGCAGCGTCGTAGGAACCCTCTTTGGCTTCCAAAGCATACCAGCTACCGTCCAAGAACATACCGTACCTGTGCTTAGCGTCAGGGCTGTAAGCACCTGCGCCATCAATAGCAGATACACTGAATTTCTCTTCCACCTTGGCAATGAAATCCTCTTTGCTGTTGCCGTTCAGATCCTTGACCACACGGTTGTAATCCATTACGTATAGATCTTCATCCGGGAAGATAACCGCCAGGAAGCGGTTGAACTCTTCCTCACCGGTAAAGCTAGGATTGGCTTTTCTGCGCTTCAGGCCAACCTTGGCAGCAGAAGCGCTGCGGTGGTGCCCGTCGGCAATGTACAGATTGTCTACACCGGCAAACAGTTGATCCAACTCAGCAATGACAGCTAAATCATCGATTTTCCAGACTGTGTGGCCGATGCCGTCTTCAGATACGAAATCGTAAAGAGCGTCTTTATTAAGCCACTCAGCGATAATCGCGTTGATTTTCTCGTTGTTACGGTAAGTCAGGAAAATCGGAGCCGTATTGGCGTCACAGGCATCGAAATGCTTGATGCGGTCGATTTCTTTGGCTTCTCTGGTGAACTCGTGCTTCTTGATGCTGTTGTTCAGGTACTCGTCGATGGAGCAGCATGCTACCAGACCGGTCTGGGTTCTGCCATCCATTACCTGGCTGTAGATATAGAAGCAAGGCTTTTCTTCCTGCACCAAGGTACCGTCCGCAATCATCTTGCCCAGGTTCTCGCTACCTTTGGTGTAGACCGCGTCATCATACTGGCTGACGCTATCATCCACATCGATTTCAGCGCGGACGATATGCAGGAATGAATCCGCATTGTCTCCCGCCATAACTTTTGCTTCTTTTCTATTCATAACGTCGTAAGGCAGGGAAGCAACCGTGCTCTCCTTGCCGATTTTAGGCCGTACAGCCATAAATGGTTTTACTAAAGACATTTGATTTCCTCCGTACTTTAAAAGTATTCCTTGATAATGGACACGATTTCCTCGCCGATTCTAGCCTGGGCTTCCTTGGTGGATGCTCCGACGTGCGGAGTGCAGGAAACGTTGGGCAGGTTGATCAGTTCCTTGTTACTGGTCGGCTCGCATTCGAATACGTCAACAGCAGCTGCTGACAGTTTGCCGGATTTCAGCGCCTCGACCAGAGCAGCCTCGTCGACTACACCGCCGCGGGCACAATTGATCAGGTAAGCGCCGTCTTTCATGATGGCAATTTCATCAGCTGCAATAGTAGCGCCCAGTTCCTTGATGAAAGGAATATGCAGGGATACGAAGTCTGAATTCTTCAGAATATCTTCTTTTTCCATGTATTCGAACTGGTCAAAGCCATCGAACTTACCTACGATATCAGTGTAAATAACTTTCATGCCCAGCGCACTAGCTTTTTCAGCCAAGCTTCTGGCGATTCTACCAAAGCCGATCAGACCCAGGGTCTTGCCGCCCAGCTCGATGCCCTTGTAGGCTTTTTTGTTCCACTCGTCACCACGCATGGTCACGTTGGCGGCGGGCAGGTGTCTGGCTACAGCGAACATGTGGGCCAGAGCCAATTCAGCTACAGCAGATGAGCTGGCAGCCGGGGTGTTGCGTACTGCGATGCCAACTTCTTTGGCATGTACACAGTCGATGTTGTCCACGCCTACGCCGGCACGGATCACAACCTTGAGCTGTCCGGCTTCCGCAGCGGAATCCAGGATGGCAGCAGGAACCTTGGTGGCACTACGCACAACCATGGCATCCGCGTTCTTCACTTTTTCAGCCAATACTTCAGGTGCGTAAAACTCTTCAACAACCTCGTGTCCCAATTCTTTTAAGGCAGCAGCCGCTTTTGCGTCCATACCATCAGTTACTAAAATCTTAGCCATTTTATTCCCTCCTCTTGGAAATGCAGGAAACTTAGGACCCGAAAGGCCCTAAGTTCCGTAATTTTCATTTATGGTTCGTTAGCAATTATAGTCCTAGAATGTCTTCGATGTTCTCAAGCAGGTTCTTGATTTCCGGCAATGTTGTTTCTGCCATGTGGGCGATTCTGAAAGTAACGTCTTTCATCTTTCCGTAACCGTTGGAAACCACCATGCCGCGCATACCCAGTGCTTTGTTCAGAGCAGCTACAGAGATTTCTCTGGTGTTCTTCACGTTGGTCAGGGTGTTGGAAGCATATTTCTCTTCCGGCTGCAGCTCGAAGTATTTGTCAGCCCAAGCTCTTACATACTTAGCCATCTCGCTGTGTCTGTTGAAGCGGTTGTCCAGGCCTTCCAGCATGATTTTGTCCAACTGGTAGTCCAATGCGTACATATGAGACAGAGACGGAGTAGAAGGATACTGGTGATTCTTCTTGTCGATGGTGTCGTAAATCTCCTGCATGTCGAAGTACAGTCCTCTGTTCTTCACTTCTTTAGTTGCTTCGTAAGCTTTCTTGGAGAAGGAGCAGATTGCCAAGCCCGGGGGAAGTCCCAGTGCTTTCTGGGTGGAGGTAATGCAAACATCCACGCCCAGCTTGTCTACTTCAATCTTGGATCCGGCTGCAGAGCTAACTGCATCCAGACACCAGATTACATCTGGGTATTTCTTCATAACTTCTGCGATTTCCTCGACGGGGTTCATAACGCCTGTGGAAGTCTCGTTGTGGGTTACTGTAATCAGGTCGTATTTGCCAGTAGCCAGTACTTCTTCAACCTGTGCCGGTGTGGTGGGTGTGCCCCATTCCACTTCGAACTTGTCGGCTGGTACGCCATTGGCTTCAGCCATTTTGAACCATCTGTTACCGAACGCACCTACTGAAAATACTGCGGCTCTTTTTCTGGTGCAGGAGCGGATGGCTCCTTCCATGAAACCACTACCTGAAGATGTGGACAACATGATACGGTTCTCGGTATAAAGCAACTTTTGCATCTTGTCGTGGATGCTCTTCTGCAGTACGGAAGCATCATTGGTTCTATGTCCTATCATCGGGGTTGCCATTCTGGCCAGCACATCGGGTGCTACATCAACAGGACCGGGGATAAATAATCTCTTCTTCATAATAACCCTCCTCAAAAATTCTTTTTTTAAATTTCCGTTAAATCGGATTCCTTTATCTTCAAATCTCACTTTTTACCACGTAAGAATATCACTTCTAACCAAAGGTTACAAGTGATATTTTTATGCTTACTTAACTTTTACAATCATACCTACTTCAACAGACGATCCAAGGGGTAAACCACTGGTTCCGATGGCAAAACGTGCGTGTTTTCCCACATCTCCGAAGATCTCACCCAAAAGGTCTGAAGCGCCATTGATGCATGCAGGCTGATACGTCACATCCTGCAAGCTGTTGACGAATCCTTCCACCTTGACGATTTTCTCAATTCTGTCCAAAGAACCCACCAGACTCTTGACTACGCCGAGTGCGTTAATGGCACAGATTCTTGCGCCCTGATAGGCTTCTTCCTTGGTTACATCCTGACCCACCACGCCTTTGTATTGCAGCTCTTTGTTGAGCATCGGAAGCTGTCCAGATATGTAGATCATGTTGTCGATCAGTACACCTGGCTCATAAGCAGCAGTTGGTTTGCCTGGTACAGGGATCTCGATGCCGAGTTCCTTGACTTTTGCTTCAAAAGACATTTTCTTTTCCTCCATATATATCACTAAATTTTTTAAGTAAATATTAAGTGTGATTTACATGTTTAGTATATCACAGCCCAAAATTTTTACTACCATTTCCACCATATTTCTTTGCTCTAACTGCCTATTTCTGTATATAGCTGGCTAAAATCTCACCGAAATAGAGCACATGAAAGTCATTATCTGCATAGGCCGTTTCCCGGATCACCTCGTCCAATGAAGTGGGATCCATCTCCTGTCTGAGCAACGTGCGGCATTCGAATTGCAGCGCGCAGTTCCCTACTACAGGGGTATCCAGCAAGGCCATGGCCGGATCTTTCTTTAAGCCGAAACTCTCGAATTTATCCATGTCCCGACCCGAGTTCCTACCGCACTGCAACAATTCATCCTGCAGATCCTGGTCCAAAGGTACGCTGACTGAGAACTCGCCCGCCTCTTCGATCAGCTTATAGGAGTGTCTGGAATAGCGCACCATCACCATCAGCACCGGTTTCTTCCATATATATCCTATACTACCCCACCCGATAGTCATGGTATTGTCCGGTGTACCTTTCAGGGACAGGAAAGCTCCCCTTGGCAACTGCTGTAGAAATTCCTTGGCGAATTCTTCGTATCTTACCTCTTCTCGTTGCATCTACATGCTCCTTCCCAGGCTGATGTCCTTAAGCGCTTGGGCTACCGTTCTGCCCTGCAGCAAAGCTACCTTCTTCTCTTCCGGTGTAAGGTCCTGGTCATCCAGGCCACCGGTAATCATGGAGGCCCCATAGGGATAACCACCGACCGGCTTGTTCGTGGTATGCATCTCGGGCATGGTGAGTGGCGTAGGCACGCTGACCACGATCATCCCATGATGCATGAAGAACGTATGGAGATGCGCCAGACAGGTTTCCGCTCCACCATTCTGCTCAGCGGCCGTCGTAAAGGCCCCGCCGATCTTGCCCACCAGCTTGCCCTCAACCCACTCTTCGCCTGCCGAATTCAGATAGGTGTACATTTGGGCGCTGGGCGCCCCGAAATAGGTGGGTGCTCCCAAGATGATGCCGTCAGCTTCCCTTAGCGTTTCCAAGGTTGCTTCCGGCAGATGCGCGAAGGACGTAAGGTCCTCCTTGGCCTTCAACTGATCCAGAATCTCATCAGATAAGGTCTCTTTGACCCGGTAAATTGCCACATCGACACCAGATACCTCTCTCGCCCCTTCAGCGATGGCCTGGGCCATCTGGTAGCCGTGCGCATGTATGCTATGAAAAACAATGTTCAGTTTCATGTTCAGTTTCATCTTCTTTTATCCTCCACCAACTATTCAGCTACTTATTCTGTTGCTTCTGTTTCTTCAGCGACAGCATCTGCTTCCGCTTCAATCTCTTCCTCACTGACGAAGATCAATTCGGGCAAGGAAACCTTGTAGACGTCATTCTCCATAGTGATGTCCACCACCGCTTCCGTCAGCTCCGCTGTTCCTTCATTAGAAGTGAACGTCGCATTTATTACAGCAGCCCAGCTTCCATCGGTTACTTCATAAACGGATAGGATATCATAGCTGTTCAAAGTCTCACCAGCTTCTTCGCGCTTGGCTGCTAACTCATCGTAATCCGCTGTGCGCTCTGTCATAGGGGTCAGGAGATAGATCTGGCTCAACCAGTCGTTCTTATGAGCCTTCAGGAATTTGCGCAGCCCTTCCTCGGGTGTACGGCCCGTCACATCCTCACCATCTGGCCAGGTATCCTGCACCCGGTCGTGGTAGAAGAAGATCATGGGTTCATAGGTGTTGCTGGCATCCCAGATGATATACTCGTTCACACCCAGTTCCACACCGGCCACGATTTGGTCCGAAATGGCCTTAGCATCGTAATTGATGTATCCTGCGATCCAAGGCGCGTTGAATCCCTGAATCCAGGGGCGGATACCGGCTGGTTCCGGTTGGGCCGCATTACGTTCCAAGGCTTCTTTCAAGGAAGCTCTCAACACACCGTACGGATGCTGGTCAGGGACGGCGTAGCCGTACCAGTTGGGTCCGTAGTGGCTAGGATAGATCATGGGGCATATGTAGTCCACCTGGTTGGCGACCATACGCCAGGTCTGGCCTATGTCTTCCGGTTTGTCATCCCAGGAGCGGGTGGCCACACCGAACACGTCGGCCGAGATATGTACGTTGTAAGGCAGCAGTTCCTCATTGGCGTAAGCCAGGAAAGCCTCAATGGCCTGATCCTTGTCACGACCCTCCCTGTGCGGGAACTCCGTGATGGGATTGTAGGTCCTGGCGTTGTCCGGGAAGCGCACATAGTCATACTGGATTTCATCGAATCCCCTCAGGGCAGCTTCCTTAGATAGGGCCACATTGTAGTCCCAGACGTAGGAGTCAAAAGGATTGACCCACATCACGCCCTTCTTGTCCGTATAGGCCCCACCCGCTTTCAGCTGGATAGCGTGCTCCGGATTGGTCTTGGCGAAATACGGATCCTTGAAAGCTACGATTCTAGCGATGGCATAGATGTCATGGTCCTCCAGGTACTGCATCAGCACTGGATACTCAGGCATCACGTTTGACCAGTGCGATCCCACCTCGTCCACGATGGGGATTTCGCTGGTCCAGGAAACCAAGCCGTCATCGTTCTTGACGTCGATGACCAGAGCATTCAATTCCGAGGCTTCACAGAGCCCCAGGATGCGCTCCAGCTTATTGACATCCCCCAAACGGGAGCTGTCAGCAGTCACACCCGACTGGCCGCTGATACTGCGGACATAGTCCGCATAGTATTCGATGTCCTCGATATCAAATTTGAAACCAGCGACGTTGCTGGTCACGTAGACGGCTTTGGCCTCAGCATCAACCACTTTCCGTTCCTCCCCAATGGCCGGTAGGGGTACGTAGAATTCATTCATTTCCACTTTTCTGGTCTCTTCCAGTTCCGCTCTTCCCTGCAATGCGATGGCCAATAATTCTTCTTCAGTCAGTTCCGGTTCTTCCGGCTCCTGCGGTTCTTCCACAATGGCCGGTTCTTCCGGCATCTCTTCTGTCTCGTCCGAAAATAGCGTGCAACCGGCAAATCCAATTAGCATGGCCAGCAGCAACAGGATTCCTATTATACGCTTCGTCATTTTGCTCATGTTCTTCCCCCTCAGTTTCTTTCACTGTTCAACTGTTACATCATCTAGTGTATAATGAATTGTCTGATTAGAAAATAGGGTAAACAAAAAAAGGGAGATTCCAAATCAGCCGAACATATATCAAACTTTATGGAGGAGAAAATGGAACTAAAAGGTAACGTTGTCATTGCACAGGGAGGTGGCCCTACCGCGGTCATAAACCAGTCACTCGTCGGAGCTGTCCTAGAATCGAGAAAATTCGAACAGGTCGGCAGGGTCTACGGTGCCGTTAAGGGTGTCGAAGGCATCATCAACGAGAATTTCATCGACCTGACCCAGGAGACTACCCACAACCTGGAACTGGTTGCCAAGACCCCGTCGGCAGCCCTGCTGTCCACCCGGGTCAAGCCAGATCATGCTTATTGTGCTGAGGTCTTTAAGATGCTCAAGCTTCACAACGTCCGCTACTTTTTCTACATCGGCGGCAACGACTCATCGGATACCGTCCGTTTGGTCAACGATTACGCCCATAGTGAGAACTATGAATTCCGGGCTATCCACATTCCAAAGACTGTGGACAACGATCTGGTACTCAACGACCATACCCCGGGATACGGATCCGCAGCCCGCTTCGTAGCTCAAAGCTTCATCGGTGCCAATCTGGAAACCAGAGCGCTGGGTGGCATCTACATCGGTGTCGTCATGGGACGTCACGCTGGCTTCCTGACCGCCTCGGCGGCCCTGGGCAAGAAATTCTCGGATGACGGTCCCCATCTGATCTACATACCGGAACGCGCCTTCGACTTGGAGAACTTCACACAGGATGTTCGCGACGTCTACAAGAAGTACGGCCGTTGTGTCATTGCCGTTTCCGAAGGAATTGTAAACGCAGCAGGCCAACCCATCGCCAGCACCCTGCGCAAGGGTGTTGCCCGTGATGCCCACGGCAACGTAGAACTGGCTGGCGGACAGCTAGGCGACATGCTGGTGAGCCATTTGAAGAGCACAATGAACATCAGCCGGGTACGTGCCGACACCTTCGGTTATCTGCAACGCAGTTTCGCAGGATGTGTCAGCGACGTGGACATGCATGAAGCGAGAGAGGTCGGTGAAAAGGCAGCCCACTTCGCCATCTGGCACAACGTAGACGGCTCGATCACCATCAACCGTACCGGAGACTACGCCGTAGACTACAAGCTGGTTGATCTGAAAGAGATTGCCGCCAAGACCAGACTGATGCCGGATGAGTATATCAACCCGGCCGGAAACAACGTGACCCACGCATTCCTGGACTACGCCAGACCACTAGTCGGCTCCAATATGCCAAAGGCCCAAATGCTGCGTGCGCCTTACGCCAAACAACTGAAGAACGACTAGGAGAAGGGAGGCTCTGCCTCCCTTTTTTTTATCATCAGGAAAGATGGTCCATGTTCTTGCAAGAATTGTCATGGGCCTTGAGAGAAAAAAACGTTATGATAGGTACATAACGAAAATTGGAGGTCTAGATGAACAGAACTTCACTTAGTACATTGATGAACTTTCTGGATAAGGGTATGGCCGCCTACGATGCCGGCCACGAGGATGAAGCAGTACGCATGGCAGGCGTCATCGACCGGTTCCTCGCCAAAGAACCTGATGACACCTTGCTCTTCCTATCTACCGCAGGCCGCTACCTGCCCAACAAGACACTCCCCTACCTGGGACTCGTCAGTGTTGAACAGGAAGAAGACCAAGTCCGTTTCCTGGCGGTGTCCCAATCCGGTCAGGAAAGCATGGCGAAATGGATCACGATGACCGACTATCTGGGTGAAATCGTTTTCGACGACAACAATCTGCTGGTAAGCCGTCATGACGTGCTGGTAAACCTGTCCGGCACTTGTGAGAACCAGTCCTTCGACAGGGAACTTGATGCACTTTATGCTGCATGCCTGGATCTGTTGCCGGATAATCCGGAGCCGGTCAAAAAAAATCAGTACACCGGAGGTATCCCTTATGCGCTGATGCGTCAGATGGCTTATGAATTCCATGCCAGTCTGGAATCATACTTAGAAACTTCTAGCGAGACCAGAAAAAAACTCGACCGCGAGGTCGAGCTGGCAAAAATCGGTGACAGACATTATTTCTATGAGAAAAAAGACGATTTCGCATACAACCGCCTGATCCGCAAAGACAAACGGGTCACCGGCACGGAAACACGTATCTTATACCTGGACACCTGCAAAGCGAATGACCGGGTAATTGAAAGAAGCGTCATGCTCCCTCAATAGAAAGGAACCTAATGAAGAAAATTAACAAGAAAGCCCTACTGAACAACAAATGGTTTCAACTGGTCTTAATATTTCTGCTAATTCTCACCGTCAGCCGCTATGCCTGGAACAAGAACCTGCAGGATATTCAGGCAGAGCAAGCAGAAGAAGGTTCAACGGTACTCGTCGATTCATCCAATCTCACCTCACTGCTCGAAGCTGAACTGGGCAACGACGAGGTGACAGATGTGCTCATCGAAGAATCGGATCAAGGACTCCTAGTCACCATCGCCTTCGATCCCGGTAAAGTATGGAACGAGAAAGCGCTCCTGAACAAAGTAGCTGAAGCCTCCTACAAGGCCTTCACATTGTGCTTTTCCGATGAACAGATCGTCAGCGTCAACTTCGAGGCATCACCTAAGAACAAGCATTTCATCCATCTGAACCTTTTGCGTGAAGATACGCTGGAATTCGATTGGGACGCGCTGTCCCATGAGGTAGCAAACGATTACACCTTGGCGTTTGCCAACGCTTCTGGTTACGAAGTCCATGAAGCTCTAATAGATTACCTACCCTAGCGCTTGCGCTGGGGTTTTTTTCTTACCATTCTCCGAGTGTGAGCACCTTTCATTTCAGCGGGCACCAAACACTTCTTATCATTGCCGATCAGGTCCTCTCTGTCCTCAAGGCGCAGCGCCTTTCTCACTAGAGCGTGGTTTTCCTTATCGAAATATTGCAGCAAGGCCCGCTGCATCTTCTTGTCCTGTGGGTTCTTGGCCACATAGAGTGCTTTGCCATCCAGGGGGTTGTAGCCGGTATGGTACATGGCCGTGGACAAGGTTCCGGGGACCGGATAGAAATCCTGTACCTGTTCCGGACGCACCTGATGATCCCTCAGGTACTCGGCTAAAAGCACCGCATCGCTGAGTCGGCTTCCCGGATGGCTGGAAATCAGGTAGGGTACCAGGTACTGGTCCTTGCCCAACCGGCGGTTCACATCCTTGTAACGGGTGCAAAACGCATCGTAGACTTCTCTTGTCGGCTTACCCATGATCTTCAGTACTGATGGGGACACGTGCTCCGGCGCCACCTTCAACCGCCCACTCACATGATGGGCACACAGTTCCTTAAGGAACGTCTTGTCCTTATCGGCCATCAGGTAGTCATAACGGATGCCAGAACGCACGAAGACTTTCTTGACACCAGGCAAAGACCGTATGGACTTAAGAACATCCAAGTACTCCTCATGGGTTACATTGAGGTTCTCGCAAGGTTCCGGCACCAGGCACTGCCTGTGGGAACAACTGCCCTTGGCGAGCTGCTTGTCGCAGGCCGGGCCGAAGAAATTCGCTGTCGGTCCGCCCACATCATGAATATAACCCTTGAACTCTTCATCTCCGATCATTCGAACCGCTTCCGACAGCAAGGATTCCTTACTGCGCGAGGTCACGATCCGGCCCTGATGAAAGGTTATGGCACAGAAACTACAGCTGCCGAAACAACCTCTTGACGCGGTGATGCTGAAACGCACTTCCTCGATGGCAGGAATCCCCCCCTGCCCCAGATAGGATGGGTGAACCTTGCGAGCAAAGGGCAACTCGTATACTGCATCCAGTTCAGCTCTATCTAGGGGTCTTCCCGGCGGGTTTTGCACCAGATAGTCATTTTTCTGCTTCTGCACAACGGTTCTACCCCATACCGGATCCTGTTCCTTGTACTCCGTCAGAAAAGCCCGGTTATATCCTTGCGGATCACGTCGCACTTCACTGTATCCTTCAGCCAGGACGGCCTTGCCGGATTCAATTTCTTCCTTTAGCGATTCGGATAAACCAGACACCCGATAGCAGGTTCCGGGCAACCACTGGATGTCCCCAGCTGCAAATCCCTGATTCAGGAATTCTGCAATCTGGACTATGACGTTCTCCCCCATGCCGAAGGTCAGCAGATCGGCACTGGACTCCTCCAGAATGCTAGGCATAACCTTATTGCTCCAGTAGTCGTAGTGAGCGAAGCGGCGCAGACTGGCCTCTACACCGCCCAGCACGATGTTGGCTTTGGGATAGCGTTTGCGGATCAGTTGGCTATAGACCGTAACCGCCCGGTCCGGCCGGTGTCCCAAGTTCCCGCCGGGGGAATAGGCATCCTCGTGGCGGCGTTTCTTGTTCACACTGTAATGAGCCACCATGGAATCCATGTTGCCAGACGTCACCAAAAATCCCAACCTTGGCTCCCCCAGCTTGTCTATGTCCCGTTCATCCTGGAAATAGGGCTGTGCCAGGATGCCCACCTTGTAGCCGGCCTTCTCCAGTACCCGGCCGATCACGGCCGCACCGAATGAATGATGGTCTACATAGGCATCACCTGTAACCAGCACGAAGTCCAGTGTATCCCAACCTCTGCGGCGCATATCCTTTTTTGAAACTACCAAAAATTCTTCCATGACAACCAACTTATCCTTCCAAAAAATGAAGGGAGACAAGTCTCCCTTACACTCAGTTCACGTTATTGTTCCCGTTACCGGCTTGGCATTGTGATCCCTCATCCGCTCCTCCGGGATATTTGTCGCATCCCCGATGCAGGCTGCAGGAAGAGCACTGTTCATTGCTGCTGTGGCAAGCGGGTTTGGACTTGCCCAGCATCATATAAACAATCACGGCCAGAGCTACCAGCCCGATTAAAATCAGAAATATCGTTTCCATCTTATCACCTCGTTAAAGCTTTCCCACCAGCGAGAGGATCAATCCTCCCAACTGGTAAAACAGGAATGATGCCACCCAAGCGACCGCAAAACTGTATCCCATGGAAAAGATCATCCAAAGGGTGCTGCGTGTCTCCCGCCTGATGGCGGAGAGTGTGGCAATGCACGGCGTGTATAATAGTGTCATAATCATGAAGGAGTAGGCTGCCAACGGCGTCCATAGCTGTTGCACGGTCATCGCCAGATTTCCCTGGGTCGAATATACCGTTCCCAGGGTAGCCACTACGACTTCCTTGGCCACTATACCGAAAATCAATGCCGTCGCCGCCTCCCAGGTTCCGAATCCCAACGGTTTGAAAATGCCGGCTACGAGACTGCCCAGCTGCCCAATATAGGATTCTTGCGAAGCATAAGCCACGCCAGATGGCAGGTTGGACAACACCCAGATCAATATGATGACCGCAAAAATCAGGGTTCCGGCTTTGCGCAGGAACTCGCTGCCCCGGTCCCACATATGGATCATCACACCCCGCAATGTGGGAATACGGTAGGGTGGCAGTTCCAGCACGAATGGGGTATTCTCCCCGGGGAACAAGGTCTTGCTGAATATCTTGGCCATTAGTACCGCGGCGAAAATACCCAGCAGGTAGAGGCTGATTACCACTAGCGTTTCATTCTGCGGAAAGAAGGCCCCGGCGAATAACACATAGACCGGCAACTTGGCGCCGCATGACATAAAATTCAGCACCATCATGGTGATCATACGGTCGTTCTTGCTCTCCAGCGTCCTGGTGGCCATGACCGCCGGCACGCTGCAACCGAACCCGGTCACCATGGGGATGAAGCTCTTGCCCTGCAAGCCGATCTTGCGCATCAGGCCGTCCATAAGGTATGCACCCCGGGCCATGTAGCCCGAGTCCTCCAGAATGGACAGCACCAAAAAGAGCAGGAATATGTTGGGCACGAAGACCAGTATACTACCCAGCCCCCCCAGTACACCTTCCAACACGAAGGATTTGAGCAGCGGATGAGTAATTCCCGAGCCGATCAGTCCCGACAGAGAACCCAACGCTGTTTCGAACAGGTCGGCGAATAATCCCCCCAGCGTAAAGGTAATCTGGAACATCAAGAACATGATGAACAGAAAGATGGGAATCGCCAGATAACGGTTCAGCACCACCATGTCGATGGTATCGGAGACGTTAATCTTGTGGTTGATGCCGCCTTCCTTGATGCGTTTCTTCGTGACCACCTGCTTGACGATCCCTTCGATGAAGCCATAGCGCTTCTCGATCATCACACTCTCGACATCCTCCTTGAAGATGTTCTCCAAGTGTTCCCGGTCCTTCTCGATATCCTCGAGTTGCTTCTCAGTCAGACCATTCTCCTTCAGACGGTGCATAACGCTTTGGTTGTTTTCTAGGATCTTGACGGCCAGATAGCGCGCAGGCATAGCCGGAAGAGCCCGTTTGTTGTCATCACATTCGACTACAGTCTCATCTGACACCTTGTTATGACGGCCAAAGCCATGAGGCTCCTCCTGATCCCTTAAGAACCGGTGCCCTTGGGAGTGCAGACAGAAATTATCCCTATGAAGCATCCTCTCCAACTTGCACAGATGGTGCTCGATCTCATGACCGTAATCAATCCTGAACGACTGAGATTTCCTGTCCAGGTTTTCCCGGGTCTGGTCAGCCAGCTGCTGCATGCCTTTTCCCCGTACCCCGATGGTGGGTACCGCCGGTACGTTCAGCAATGTGGAAAGCATCTTAACATCCACTTCCGCGTTGCGGTTCTTGGCGGCATCCAACATATTGACGGCCAGCACCACGTTCTCGCCCATCTCCAGAAGTAGCATGGTCAGGTAGAGGTTCCGCTTAAGGTTGGAGGCATCGATGACATCGATGACCGCATCCGGTCTCTCGTCCAACAGGTAGCGTTTGGCCACCAACTCATCCTCGGAATACGCGCCCAGGCTGTAGGTGCCCGGAAGATCGATCAGTTCAATTTCTTTATATTGCAGTAAGCGCCCGGATTTCTTTTCGACTGTCACCCCAGGCCAGTTTCCTGTCTGCTGGGTCGACCCGGTCAGGGCGTTGAAAAGTGTCGTCTTCCCCGAATTGGGATTACCGATCAACGCGACTCGTTTGCTATCCATAGTAATTCCTTTCTAGAGAACTTCCACCCAAATATTGTCAGCTTCTTTGAGCCTCAAGCTCAAATTGTAGTCTCCGATGCGTAAAGATATGGGATCGCCCATAGGGGCTACGCCGAGAACCTCAACCACATCGCCCTTGATGACACCCATCTCCATGATGCGTCGCTTCAGGTCTCCCTGGGCTTCGATTTTCTTGACCACGCCTTGGTCCCCCACCTTCAGTTCGCTCAAGCGCTTGGCGTAAAACAGGAACTCATGCACCTGGTCCAAGTCGAAATGCTTGACCTTCATCTCATTGTTGCGCATATAGTTTACAATAGCCTTGACCGTCTGGTTGCCTAGTACATGTTCTATCTGGCAAGCTTCCTTCTCGGCGATTTCGTCGCGAATATTCAATGTGCTGATCATGAAGTCCTTGATCAGATGATGCAGAAAGTGTATCCGCCTGGCTTCAAAGCGTCCACTCTCGGTCAGCTTAACCGGACCATATCGCTCATTGATGACGAATCCGGCATCTTTCAGCGTTTTAATGGCCTGGTTCACGCTGGCTTTGGATACGCCCAGCCGATTGGCTATGTCTGTGGCCCGAACTGACTCCTCTTCCTGCGCAAGAAGAAATATCGTTTCCAAGTAATCCTGGTTGGCACTGGATAATCTATGCATCTGTTATCTCCTATTTGTTAGTCTCAACAAACATTATACGCCTTTTCTTTCTTTTGGCAAGCCCAAAGACTTGATTTCGTCGATTTACTGCCATATAATAAGGTTAGTATTTGACCTTTTCTGACGTTAGGAGAGAACCATGGGAGTAAAATATCACGACTATTATGAGACGCTGGGTGTCACCAAAGAATCGAGTGACAAGGAAATCAAGTCCGCCTATCGCAAGATGGCACGGAAGTACCACCCAGACGTCAACAAAGAATCAGAATCAGACAATAAATTCAAAGAGATCACCGAAGCCTATGAAGTGCTGAAAGATCCGGAGAAACGGGCCCGCTATGACCAGTTGGGACATAATTGGCAGCAAGGCCAGGATTTTTCAGATATCAATTTTGGAGGTTTCGATTTCCGGGGTGGTGGACAGTCTTCGTCCAACTACTCAGACTTTTTCGATGTCATGTTCGGGGGCGCTGGGGGCAATCCCTTCGGTGGAGCCAGCCGGGGGAATCCTTTTGAACAAATGTACGGCCAGCAGGCCCGTCAACCCAGGCAGATGCCGATAGACGGAACAGACAGGGAGATCGACCTGGGCATCACCGTCAAAGAAGCTTACCAAGGCGTGAAGAAGAGCATCAAGATCCGCACCACCAAAACGGTGGATGGTCGAAAGATGCCCCACACCCACAGCTTGGAAATCAAGATACCACCCCGGGCCACCGAGGGCATGAAAATCAAGGTGCCTGGCAAGGGTGTTTCCGGTAAGAATGGCGGGAAGAACGGTAACCTATTCCTGAAGATTAAAATCAATTCCGACCAGAGCTATAGGGCTGAGGGCAAGGATCTTCTGAGCCACATCACGCTCACACCTTGGGACGCGTTACTCGGCAGTAATCTGACCCTTGATTTCTTCGGCGAGCCACTGGAAGTGAACATACCCAAAAAGAGCCGGGGCGGCGAACAGATCCTCCTCCAGGGAAAAGGCCTGAAGAACCGTACCGGCGAGGGAGACCTCATTCTGGAACTTAGGGTCCAGATGCCTGAACACCTGAGCCGTGAGGAGATGGACCTCCTCAGGCAATTGAAAGACCTACACGAGAAGCATAACAAATAAGCGCCAGTATGTCCTGTGAACTGACTCCAGATCTCAGCACAAGACCAAAAGCAACTATAACTTTTCCATCTATGAAGGATGTCGGCCACTAGGCCGCACATCCTTCTTCTACAGTATTGGCTGAAACAATGTCCCTAAGACTGGACAGACCTGACCGCCGTGTAGATTTTCCCTTAAACATAGAAAAAGGAAGACATAGAACGTCATGGATTTTCACAACGTTCTCTGTCTTCCACCTTTTCACTTGCTTGCTTGCTTTTATTTATACAGGTTATCCAACATCAGCATATATTTTTTCTTACACAATGCGTACCGACTGACATTAAAAACCTGTCAGTCCTTCGTGAGCCACCCCTGTATATGGTAAAGCCTTGGTTCTTGTACAGGGGGGAGCTCGTCATCCATTTCAGATTCAGGAACAGCCAGTGCTGGCTCTTCCTCCATAATTACAACTATAAAATTATTTTCCTTTTCAGCTCTTCTGTCTCTTCCAGGTGTTATTATTTCTATTCGTTTTCCTCATCTTGGCTCAGGATGCCACCGCCACCGTCAGGGCTCTGAAAACCCTCGCCGCCATCAAGATTCTGAGTAACGCCGTGTAGTTAGTCTTCAGGGTTCTGGATGCCACCGCAGCCGCCGGATTTCTGCATTCCAGCTCTATTCTGCGTCCCATTACCACCATCAGGATTCCGCGTTCCATCACCGCCATCAGGATTCTGCGTTCCATTGCCACAATTGGGATTCTTCATCCATGTGCCACAATCAGGGTTCCGAATGCTACAATCCATATCGTGGTCCAGAGTGCCCGCACATCCGTCAAGGTTCTGGGTGCCATCGCCACCGTCGATTTCAGCGTACCATAGCTGCCATCGTCCGGATTCTGCGGCCCATCACCATCGGGATGTTGCATTCTGCCACTACTATCAGGATTCTGCAATCCGTCACCACTGTCGGGATTCTGTGATCCATCAACGCCGTCTGGATTCTGCGTATCTCCACCATCAGGATTCCGCGTACCGTCACCACCTCCTGGATTACATGTACGGTCGCCACCATCAGGTTTTCGATTGCCACCTCCGTCCGGATCTTGAGTTCAGGGATCTGCCTTCTCAGTAATCAACCACCGTTGAAACATCCGTACACAGATATAGCTTGATTCCCTGCACCCAACACTTCGCTATTCTTTCCCGGTTCTGAAACGATTCTATTCAAAAGACCTTCCGGCAATGCAGAAATAAACCGGATATAGAGATTCTCTCTATTTTCATACTGAATGACCGTACTGATTCGTATTTGTTTCTTTAACTGAATCAGAGATCGGAGTAATCGCATTCAAACTATCTGAGGCCATTGCGGGCCAATATGTACCGAGAACAAAAATATGCGATACGACGATTGACAAAAATTGTCGCAATCTTGTTGTCATATTTTTCATATTCATTTTTATTCTCCTTTCTTCAAACTCATGTTCAAAGAAAGGTCGGTTGCACTACTAGCTCCATGTATCTAAAGTGCCCAATTAAAAGATACATTTCATCGCTCCCCTTCTCATAAAAGAAAGGTCGGTTGCACTACTAACTCCACATACCTCAAGTGCCCATATACAAGACATGCTTCATCATTCCCTCAATCAACTTCACAATTGACTATAGTTGTCTCTTACTCTCACCCCTCTCTGAATTAATAATGTAGATAACCGGTATTTCTGTATCTTTACTCGACTGACAGATCTGGTCCACCTTGAATGCCAATCGCAAAAAAGTAACATGTGATATTTTTGCATCAAAAAAGCTTCCCCTTCGGCAACCGGCTGCCCTATACCTTACGGTACGTAGGCCCAATGGCTTTGCGCCCCCGCCTTTCGACGGGTTTGCCTTTATCGCTGAAAAGCAATCCTTTACTTATATATTCAAATTATATCTAATATTGTCCAATTATGTCAAATTTAACTCATCAAAAAAGATGTTCAGCCGTTTAGCTGAACATCCTTCTTCATCATTTTTACAGAACCAGGGTTCTCAATTTCCGGTTACGCCAGTTTTTCCTTTGTCAGTTCTCCTGCATCCTCGATATAGATCG
Source organism: Clostridia bacterium (assembly GCA_030625965.1). Taxonomy (GTDB): domain Bacteria; phylum Bacillota; class TC1; order TC1; family UBA5767; genus UBA5767. Next base: position 62,100 of record DAOUPV010000001.1, on the reverse strand, counting down.
AAGTGGACGGGAAAGCCGCGGAAACGGATTCCTTCTCCAGGATGTTCATAATCTTGAAGTTGATTTCCTCCTTGACCTTCATATACAGCCCATAACCCATGGCATCGGTAAAACAGTAGACCACAATGTCCAGGCTAGAGTCGTTGAAGGTTGAGAAATGGACATAGACGGTATCGCTGACTACCTGGGGATGTTCTCTCAGCATGGTATCGATATTCCTGATTACCACATCCAACTGATCGGCACTGGTCTTGTACATTACACCCAGGGTGAACCTGATGCGGCGCATCCCGCGCTGTGTGTAATTGGTGACAGGATTGTTGGCCAACAGTGAGTTCGGTACCGTGATCAGGGACTGCTCGAAGGTGCGGATTTTGGTCGTCCTAAAGCTCATCTCCTCAACAGTTCCTTCGATCTGGTCGTTAGACACCCAGTCTCCGACACTAATGGTCTTGTCGGCAATCAGGAACAATCCCGAAAGCATGTTGGTGATGGTATCCTGTGCACCCATGGCTACCGCGAAACCGATCAACCCGAGTCCGGCTAGGAAGCCCTTGACATCGTAGCCCCATTCCTGGGCAATCATCAAGACGGCCAAAGCATAAGCCAGCGCCTGGAAGGTCCGGATGGTCAGCGGACGAATAGTTTGGTTGGCCTGCTTGTCCTTCAGGCTGTTCAGCAGCATATCTGCAAAATCACCCGCCATACGGCTAGCTACCCGGGCCAGACTTATGATCAGTATGCTTCTTAGCATGTTCATCCAGAAGCTCTCAAATCCGCTGGTCGGCGGAAAGAGCACCAGGAAGAAATAGGTACCCAGCGCCTTGAGAAGGAACCCCAATGGCTCCTCCATGGCATCAAGCAACTTATCATCCCAGGTGATTTTTGTTTTGGTGATTAGTCTTCTGGAAATGGAGATGATTCTCCCTTTCAGGAATCGGTTGACCACCAGAAAGGCTAGTAGTACAACAGTCGCGATGACCGTCTCGACCAGAAATGTCACTGTAAATACGTTCCGGATGTTATCCAATATGAATCCCATGTTGTCCATTATTATTCTTCAATCCTCTTCACTTTCATGCCATCTTCCATGTCGACACCAGGTGCGGCAACCACCCAATCTCCGGTACTCAGTCCTTCTAGAATTTCTACCTGATCCAAGTCCTCCAGACCTAAGCGGACCTCACGCTTCTCAAGCATTCCGTCTTGAATCAAGAAGACGTAGTCGTCTCCATTGTGACTAAAGACCGCCTTGCGGTCCAACACCATGGTGTTCTCGCTACTGGTGGTCCGTATGGTGCAATCTAGGCTATATCCAGGTTGCAGGATCTCCTGTGACAGATCGAAAGCGATCTTCAAAGGCACCCTTTTCTGTTCCACTCCCAGGGTGGAGAACGCTGTCTCCGCCAGTGGGGAAATCCACTTGATGCTACCGCTAATGTCCTCTGTCAGGTAATTGGCCGACAGTGTCACCGGGTCGTTCTGGTCCAAATCATCCATATCATCCACCAGCACGCTGGCCTCTATGATCCGGGTCTCCAGATTGCCGATCCAGACCAAGGGACTGCCAGGACCTACATAGGCTTCTTCCTGCACGTGCACACCCAGAATCCTTCCGGCCAGTGGCGAGGTCACATCCTGCTTCTCCTCGGTACTGACCGCCTCATCTCGCTGCAACTGGATCTGATTGACTCTGGCAACAGCAGCATTGTAAGCACTGCCAGATGCCCGATAAGCATTTAGTGCTGCCTGGTAGGCGGCTTCAGACGCAGCGCCAGCTTCATAGAGCGCTTTCTGCTTCTGATAGGCGTCACGTGCGTAGCTATTGTCGTTGGCCGCCAGGGACAGCATGGACTTGGCTTCCGCCAGCGAAGCATCCAGCGTCCTGGCCCCCAGGTTGATACCTGAGTCCTCAACGCTAAGCAAGAAATCCGCCATCAGCACGTCCGCGCCTTCCTTGGCTTCCAGATTGCGTATGTAACCAGCATTGGGACTGTAGATGGTAATCTCTTCTTCCAAGGCTACGTAACCGTCAATCTCGATGCTCTCCTCGATATCAGCCTGCATGACCTGAATCCCCAGCACTTCGGACGGTTGCAGGGAATAGACCACTGAGGCAGCAACACCCAGCACCACTACTAGCAATAGCAACCAACGCAATTTCTTACTCTTACCCCTTTTTTTGTCCTTGCTCTTATTCTTCATCATTTTTATCCCTCACGATCTTTCAGCACTTCCACCATGTCAAGATTATGTATGCGTGAACGCACGGCGACTCCGGCAAACCAGACGAAAAACAACGTCGAAACGATGGTAATTAGGTAGCTCTGAAGTGATATGATAATCACCAGATTGTACATGTCATTGGTAAAAGTCTCTCCAAACAGGATACTTATTCGGTATCCAAAATAAATACCCGGTACCAATGCCAGTACAGCCACCAGCATGTTCTCCCGACCTAACATCTGCTTGATTTCCTTGATGCGGTAGCCCAACACCCTCAGACTGGCCAACTCGCGTTTTCTCTCAGCGATGTTGATCAGAGTGCTGTTAAAAATGATGGCGAAGCCGATAATACCCGAGATCAATAGCATAACCCCCATATAGACATCGACAAATCCCATCATGCTCTCCAACCAAGCCACCATTTCAGCCCGGTTATTCACGGATTGGACGTATGGGTAATCCTGGAGCTCATCCTCGATGCTCATGTAATGCTCTTTATCCGCGGTGATCAGAATGCCCGTGGCATGCTGTGAATCATCAAACAGACGACCCAGATACTCTATATCCGCATAGGTGGAAAAGTCCATATACTGTTCCGCCAGAGCGACAACTACGACCTGTTCTTCCTCCAGCCGCTTGTCGTACGGTTCAAGGTTGATGATGTCCCCGAGTCCGATTCCCATGCTCTCTGCATAGCTGGCCGGCATAACGACACCGGAGGGAGGAATCGTCAGGATCCGTCCCTTCTCGTCCCTCAGCGTGACCATCTCGGTGTCCGGTCTCACGCCGGAGAGCAGGATATCCTTTTCCTCCCCCATGAAGGATAGTTTCACACCCATGTCCAGAACCGGTTCGATGGTCCGCACGCCTTCTATGTCAGCCAGCGGTCTTATGTCCTGGAACGAAACCGGAGCGATGAAATTGGCTTTGATGTCGAACTGCTGGTATTCATGGAAGTTCTTCTGGACCAGATGATCCGTGGTATCCCCCATGAACATACTGACCAGAAGCATGATGACCGTGAAGCATACGCCAAGCGCGGTTGCTGCGGTCCGGAATTTCTTCCTCCCGATGTTGCGGATAACCATCTTCCAGCCGAAGGGGACTTTGTGCCAGAGCCGTCCCAATTTCTCCTCGTAGTCGTAGCCAGTCACCGCTTCCGGAGACGCCGGACGCATAGCCTCAGCCGGTCTTAGGGCGAAAGCCGTCCGTCCGGCCAGGTAGGAACCCAGCAAGGTTACACCCATCCCTCCGCCGATGGCCATTATTATCAATAACGGCTTGGTATCGATAATCATGACTGGTATATGGAAATACAACGTATAGTATTCATTCAGGGCCATGCCACCGTAGGTGCCCAGCACCGCCCCAAAGATGGAACCAATCAGCCCGGAAATCCCTCCCAATTTCATATAATAGAGGAGAATATCCTTGCGATATAACCCCAGAGCCTTCATAGTACCCAAGGTTATACGCTGGTTCTGGATGGTCCGTTTCATCATGATATAAAGCATGAATGCCGAGATGCTCATAAACAGCAGAGGAAACAATACCGCCATACTCTCCAGCTGGTCGATCTCCGACCTAAGCAGCGAATTGGATATCTGGTCCTTGCGTTCGATACCAGCCACGAATCCGGAGGTATCCAGCAATTCCTCGATCCGTTCGATGGTCCCTTCGGCGACCGCCGGTTCCAGCAGAAAATGGACCTCGTTGTATGCGCCGGGGTAACCGAACAGGTTCTGCATGAAATCCTCATTGAGATAAATCACGCCGTAATCGCCCGGCACAGAATATAGCGAGCTTGCACCAGAAACCTCATAGATGTATTCAGGGCTGGCTGCAGTACCTGCTATCTGCAAGGTGGTCACCTTGCCTTCAGCAATCAGCTCAATCTCATCCCCGATCTCCATCTGATAAAATTCTTGCAGGGTCGAGGAAACAAGGCACTGATTCTTGCCGACCTGGGGCGCCTTTCCTTCAAAGTAGTACAGCTGGTTGACATAGGGTTCCCGGCCAGCCGGTAGGCTGTTGACCTTGACGGACACCCGCGTCTCACCGATATCGATACGTGCCTCCTCGCTGATGCGGGGTTCGGCTGCGATGACACCATCCTCCTTGGCCAGCGTCCGTGCAGTGGAATCGTCGATATGATTGGCCAATGCATAATAGTCCAGAAAGCGGTACTCATCATAATAGAATTCGGCTGATTTGTTGATGTTGACGTATGAGATGTACGTCGCCAGGAAGGAAAAAACCCCGAACATCAGCACCACGCTGACCGCGATTAGCTGGGCCTTGTGCTCCCTGACATCCCTCAGTAACATTCGGTTCAATGTTTTCATAGGTTCACCAACTTATCTCAGAAGGATCCTTGGGATGCTCGTTGCGGTAGGACTCAAGGATCTTTCCGCTTCGCATGCGGATCACCCGGTCGGCCATATGGGCGATGTCCTTGTTGTGGGTGATAAGCAGTATGGTCCGGTCACTTGTTTCGTGGATGCGTTTGATGACTTCCAGGATCTTAAGGCCTGTCGCGAAGTCCAGCGCCCCGGTCGGCTCATCGCACAGGAGCACTTCCGGATTCTTGGCGATAGCCCGAGCGATAGCCACCCGCTGCTGTTCCCCTCCCGAAAGTTGGGACGGGAAGTGGTTGGTCCGCTCGTCCAAGCCCACCTGTCTGAGCACATCCATGACATCAAGGGCATCCGGCTTGATCTCCGATGCCAGCTCCACATTCTCTCTGACAGTCAGCGCCGGCATCAGATTGTAGAACTGGAATACGAAACCCACTTCCTGCCTGCGGAACTCCGTGAGCTCCGCTTCGCTATAGGTGGATATGTCCTCGCCTTGGTAAAAGATTTCACCCTGAGTGGCCAGATCCATGCCACCCATGATGTTTAGCAGCGTGCTCTTGCCGGAGCCGCTGGCCCCCAGCACCACCACCAGATCACCACGTTCTATGCTCAGGTCAATGCCCTGCAAGGCGTGGACCTGTACTTCTCCCATGTCGTAGACCTTGGTTACGCCTTTAATATCAAAGATGGCATCATGGCTCATTGTTCGCTCCTTACCGGAAGGTTTCTTCCATCAAACGGTTGATCCGATCCACCAGCTCTGGGAAGTCCACGGGAAGCCCCGCGGCGAGCATGGCGTTGTCAAACAGTTGTTTGGCAAGCAGAACGCTTTTTTCCTCCTCATCCTTGTGCTGATACAATGACACCAGCAGAGGATGGTGTGGATTGAATTCCAGCATGCGCGGCATGGTACCCGGGCTGGCATCCATCATGGTCAGCCACTTCTCCAGGTTGCTGCTCATACCCATGGAGCTTTTCACAAGAACCGGACTGTCCAGAAGCCGTTTGGAAGCCTTAACATCGCTGACCTTATCGCCCAGCGTTTCCTTGAGCCAATCGGCCAGTTCCGTCGACTGTTCTTCACTCAGTCCTTCCGACTCATCCTCATAGGAGAGGTCGGCGGTCTCCGCGGAGACGAAGCTCTTGCCCTTGTATTCGCCGGACATGGACAGCACGTAATCGTCCAATCCATCGAACGTATAGAGAACCTCCTGGTCCTTCTTGCGGAAAATCTCCAGATAGGGACTCTTCTCGATAGCCTCCCTCGAGGCGCCGCTCATATAATAAATTTCCGTTCCAGCGTCCTCAGCACCTTCTTGTCTGACAAGATATTCATCTACGGATATCAGCTTGCCCGCTTCCTCCTTCGAAGATTCAAAGCGCAGCAGCTTGATCAGCTTGTCCTTGTTGTCGCCGTCCGAAGCCAGTCCTTCCTTCAGATATACGCCGAACTTGCGGTAGAACTCCAGATAGGCATCGGGATCCTTCTTGCTCAGGTCCGCCAGATACTTGAGGAACCTTCCTGTCAGTACCTTGCCGATCTTCTTCATCAGCACGCTGTCCTGCATGGTCTCCCTGGAAATGTTCAAGGGAATCTCCGGGCTATCCACCACACCCTTCAGAAAGCGCAGCCATTTGGGCAAGAGGGAATCGTTCACTTCCTGGATCATGACCCGCTTGCTGTAGAGCCTGACTCCGGCCTCAATCTGGCCGAACCCTCTGAGCTCCATATTCTCCTTGGGCACATAAAGGATAGAATGGATGGCCATCGGCGCATCCACGCTGAAATGATAGGTAATCAGCGGTTCCTGATAGTCGTCCCCCACGAACTTGTAGAATTCCTGGTACTCTTCATCAGTGATTTCCTTCTTGTTCTTGAGCCAAAGGGCCTCTACGGTATTGACCTTGTCACCTTCCACCAGAACCGGGAAACTGACAAAAGAGGAATACTGCTTGATAATCTCCTTCAAGCGGTCCGGTTCAGCGAATTCAGCATCGCTGGATTTCAGGTGCAGGATGATTTTGGTTCCGCGCTCAAGACTATCATCTTCCGCTATCTCGTAGGTCCCGGCTCCCTCGCTCTCCCAGTAGACACCAGGCGCATCTGTGATGGACTTGGTGAACAGCTCAACTTTATCGGCCACCATGAAGGCCGAATAGAAACCCACGCCGAACTGGCCGATCAGGTTCACATCCTTGGAATCATGCTCCTTCAGCTTCTCTATGAAGGACTTGGCTCCCGAGTGGGCGATGGTTCCCAAATTCTGGATCAGCTCGTCCCGGCTCATGCCGATACCTGCGTCCTGAATGGTCAGGGTGTTCTTTTCCTTGTCGGTGGTGATGTGGATCTCCAGCGGCAACCCGGAAAGGTCCGCATCGCCGGACACCTGCATATATCTGGCCTTCTCCATGGCATCGGTGCCGTTGGAAATCAGCTCACGCAGGAAAATTTCCGCATCGGTATACAAAGAATGGATAACGATATCCAACATCTTTTTGACTTCTGTCTGGAACTCCATATGTTCTATGTTCTTGCTCATCTTTACCTCCAGTTTTTTGGTATGTATTTTGTATGTTTCTTCTATTATAGCTTATTCTTTGGGCAAATCAATTTAGACAAAAAACAAACCGCTCAGCGCGGTTTGTTTTTCCGGTCATATGCCTGGGTAATTGCTATTCTTCAGACTTTGATGTACCAGCTGGATGGAACGTTCCGAGTGGGCCTTCAGAAGATCAATGGCTTCCTGCACCCGTTCTTCTGTAAGCAAATCCAGAGCCGTTTCATGCTCTAGCAACAGATTTTTCAGTGTCTCTGTCATCTCCATGATCTTTCCGTCATCCCAACCCGCATAATGTCTACTCTTCAGAAATACCTGCTGCAGAATGTTCGAGCCAGCAAGCGCGATGAAACGCTCGTGGAATTCATCCGTAAGTCGGTAATAGTCCTGCCGGTCTTGACGGGTCAGCGCCTCTATGGTCTTTCTGTTCAATTCACGCAGTTCCCCGATTAGCTCCGGATCGAATCCCGTCCGGTTCAATCTGAGTCCTTCCGTCTCCAGCAGGCACTCGATGCGCATGATATCCTCAATATCGCACCAGCTAAGTACATTGACCTGGTAACCCACATTGGGCAGGATCCGGATCAGACCGTATTCGGACATCTTCTTCATGGCTTCGTTGACCGGTGTCCGGCTGACCCCAAGTTCCTCGGCAATCTCCTGGGCACTGAACCGGTCTCCTGGTTTCAAAGTCCCCTGGGTGATGCGTTCCCAGATTTCCTCGAACACCAGCTCGCTCTTGCTTTTGTATCGATTCTTTTCCATAATGACCTCTCGCCTACGATTCCAGCTCCCGCTTCAGATCGTCCAGATCGAGTATCAGCGGACGATCAGCGGTGCTGGCCATGGTACCAAGTGTGATGGGATTGACCGGTTGGCGTTTGCTTGCCGGTTCCAAGTCTTGCGCCGCAATTCCCGTCTGCTCGCAGATCATCCTGGATATCATTTTGCTGCAGGTTTTCCCCTGGCATAGTCCCATGCCGGCCCGGGTCCTGCGTTTTATGGCATTAAGGCTCCGGTCCCCCTTCTCGATGGCTGTAAGGATTTCTTTCATGCCTATTTCTTCGCAGCGGCAGATGACGATGTCCTCCTCCGCTGCCTCTTTGATTCGCTTCATGCTGCGGACCTCGGCGGCAACCGCACTGTCCACTTCTACATATACGACACGGGTCGGATCATCCTTCAGGGGTTTTTGGATCTTGATGACTGTGGCATCTGACAATTCATTGCCCTGCATGTCCACCACGCGGACCGTCTGTCCCTTTTCAGGAATCGGCTCATATTCATAAGGGAAGGCCACCAACGAGGTCCCATCTTTGTACCCATCCTGTATAAGGCGAATGGCCAGCCCGGGACAGATCGCCAGGCAGATGCCACAACCGCGGCACAAATCCTCATCAACAACAGGTAGGTTGGTGATATCATCCCCGACCTGGATTGCTCCGAAGGGACAGGATGTTTCACAGGGGTTGCAGGGAATCGGCTCGATACAGTAAATATCGGCCACCAATTTATCTTTGCTCATGATTCTCACACCCCTTTTCCATCAGTTCCAGTTTGGCTACTCTTCTTTTATCCCCGTACAAACCACTACGCAGTTTGTTCAGTCTCGATTCTATCTCCTGATAGATGGTGTCTCTTTCTTCTGATCCCAAGAGACCCAGATCATCGGCCGCGGCAACGCCGGCCAGCTTACCCTCTTCCAAAGCTGTACTGGCTTCCTCTATACCCGCCACGTCTCCGGCCACGTATACATCAGTCAAAGAACGCATCCTCTGATCGTGCCATGGCATATGTCCTCCGAGTACCGGGCTGAATATGGGTTCGCAACCGGCGTTCAGAGCCAGGTCGATCCTGGGTGAAAGACCGACCGCAAGACATATGGTGTCGCATTCCACCTGGAAGGCTTCCTCTTTCTTGGGTTGGAAGTTGCAATCTACCGGTGCGATAACGGCCCCTGACACTTCGTTGGCGCCCAAGGCTTCAACTACAGTATGACCCAGATAGATTGGCACGCCGGCCTTTCTCACCTTGTTGGCATGTACATCGTAACCTCCGACCGTCGGCGCCGCTTCCACGATGCCCACCACATCTGCACCCGCCTGCATAAGCTGATAGGAGACGATCAGTCCCACATTGCCCGTCCCCACCATCAGGATCCTTTCACCCGGCGTTACCCGCTGGATGTTCACCATGGTCTGAGCAGCACCGCCGGTGATGACTCCCGGCTTGGTGCATCCCTTAAAGCTGAGTCCATTCTCAGTGGCCCCCGTGGCGATGACCACCTTGCGGGCCTGGATGGAATAGGACTGGTCGTCTTTCTTGACAACCACAACATTGTCCTTAAAGATGCCCCACGCCAGCGTATTCAGCATGACCATCACGCCGTGTTCCTTGGCCTCCTGCAGCAGTTTCTCCCCGATGGTGAAACCTCTGGTTCCGGCCATATGCTCTTTGGAGCCGAAGAACTTATGGATCTGCTTGAATAACTGGCCGCCAGGTCTGGCGTTCTCGTCAACGACCAGAACCTTGGCGCCCCGCTTGGCTGCCTCGATGGCCGCACCCAATCCCGCCGGACCTGCTCCTACGACCAGCAGGTCGATTTTAGAGTTATTCATCTTTGGCCTCCCATGTTCCGACACCCTCTTGGGTGCATATCGTCATCCCTTCCTGGACTTCGGTGATACAGGTACGTACGTTGGGTACGCCGTTCACCTGCATCACACAGTCAGTACACTGCCCGATACCGCAGAATAGACCTCTCGCTTCCTTGCTCTTCGTGGTATGGCGACAAATACGTAGTTTTTCCGCCAACATGGCCGCGGAGATGCTCTCACCCTTTCTGGCTTGGATTACGCGCCCGTCAACCGTGATGTTCACCGTCTCTCTTTGCCCTGCATCTCCCAAAATGGGATGTTTCTCAACTCTCATGCTTCCTCCTCGCATCGCCCCACTCGCAGGGGACTCCATTTCTCATACCGCTCATCATAGCTTCCATCAACCAACCAGTCCGCTGTCCGTCTGCCGACTGCCGGCGCCAGGGAAAAGGCCCCCTTGAAGGCGATGGCCAGAAACATCCGGGGCAGTTCTTCACTAAAGCCCCAAAACGGTTCGTCATCCTCCGTCGTGGTCGTATTTCCTGACCAAGCTCTGACAATCTGAATATCCTTCAACGCCGGATAGTGGCTCAGGAACAGCTTGGCCATCTTGGTCAGATCCTCATTATCGATCGCTGTATTGTAATCCTCGCCAGCCCGGTTGGCCTGGGCGATGACAATAGTGCCATTTTCTTCCTGTACGCCCCCGAAATAGATGGTATCCCCGTCCGGCACGTTACCGGTAAAGAATGCTCCGTCCTCTACAGGCCCATTCATGACCTTGGGGAAAGCCTGGGTGACCATGGCCGTCCCCCGGATGTATCCCATAGGAAGCTCTATACCATAGGGTTTCAGCAGTTCCTTGCTCCAAGAGCCTGTGGCCAATATCACAGTCCCGGCGGTGTAGGTCCCTTCCGTACTCAAGCAGGCCATACCACCTTCTATCTCTTCAAATCCCAACACTTCCGTATGGGAAAGGTAGATGGCTCCCGCATCCAGCGCCTCCTGCAATAGCCAATGGTTTACTTTAAACGGATTGATCCGCCCTTCATCAGGGGAATAGACGCCGCCTTTCAGGTTCTCGATCCAGGGTTCCACTTTCCTGACCTGATCCCCGTAAAGCAGTTCCAGATTATATCCTTTGGCCCGTTTTTCTGCTACCAGACGTTCAGCGATGGCTATGTCTTCTTCGGTTTCCAAGGTGCAAAGCCCGCCCTTGCGTTCGTATTCCAGACCATATTCAGCCGCTACCTCCGCATACGCCTTAAAAGTCTCCTTAACCATCTCGATCTCAAGTCCCGCAGCCCGATCAGCCACGGATAGCTGTCCCAAATTGGTACCAGATGCGGCCGCACCGAAATCCTGGCGCTCCAACAACAGCACCCTTTTATTTTTCATGGCCAGGCTGCGGGTAATGGCCAATCCCACGACCCCGGCTCCTACTACTATATAATCATACTCGTTCTGCATCCGCACTCCTCCTTGTTCCTATTATATCCATTAACATGTTACATGTAAAGACGAAAGAAAGAATACGCCAGCTCTTGCTGGCGTATCCCTTAGATAGACATTTTCTTCACTTTTTCAAATTCTTCCGTCAGCTCAGCATCCGGTTCCTTGCCTAACTTGGATACCAGTATAATGGCTAACGCGGCCAGTAGGAATCCCGGCACGATCTCATATAGATCGAAAAGTCCGCCTGATAGGCGCTGCCAGACCAGTGCCACGATACCACCGGTCAACACGCCGGCGATGGCCCCGTTCCTAGTCATGCGCTTCCAGAATAAGGACATGATGATGGCCGGTCCGAAGGCACTACCAAATCCAGCCCAGGCATAGGCAACTAGATCGAGTACCTTGTTGTCCGGATTGAGTGCAATCACAAAAGCAATGACCGCCACCACGATGACCGTGATCCTTCCCACCCAGACCAGTTCCTTCTGGCTGGCGTTCGGTTTTATGAAGGGGCGGTACAAGTCCTGAGAGATGGCCGAAGCCGTCACCAACAACTGAGAATCCGCCGTACTCATAATGGCTGCCAGAATGGCTGCCAAAAGAATACCTGCGATCCAGGGATTGAACATGCTCTGCACCAGCAGCATGAAGACCTTCTCTACCGAGGCGCCAGTCAACCCAGGCATCAGTGCACGACCCAACAAGCCTACAATCACGGCGCAGAAGAGCGAGAGGAGCACCCAGATCATGGCCACCCTGCGGGATTTCTTGATCTCGTCGGCCTTCTCGATGGCCATGAATCTTGACAGGATGTGCGGTTGTCCGAAGTAACCCACGCCCCAGGCCAAAGAAGAGACCACAGCCATCCAGGACAAACTCTGTCCGCTCAGATCGCTGAAGGGATTCAACATCTCAGGGTTGATGGCAGCGATAGCCACCCTGCTGGCACCAAGACCTCCCAAGGTAGCGATGCCCATAGCCGGAACCAACAGGATGGCCAGGAACATCAGGCTTCCCTGGAAAAAGTCAGTCCAGGACACGGCCATGAAACCACCCAAAAATGTATAGGCGATGATGGCCAAAGCCCCAAGTGCCACCGCCATCTGGTAGTTGAATCCGAAGACGGTGCTGAACAGCTTACCGCCTGCAACCAAACCCGATGCCGTGTAGATCAGAAAAAAGATCAGGATGAAGACCGCAGTGGCGATACGCAGTACGTTGGATTTGTCATGAAAACGGTTCTGTAGATAGTCTGATAGGGTTAACGCGTTCCCGGCCACTTCTGTGTAGATTCTGAGTCGCTTGGCCGTGTATTTCCAGTTCAGATAAGTACCCAGGGCCAGTCCTACGGCAATCCAGATGGATTCCAAACCCACCAGATAGGCTGCGCCTGGTAAGCCCATCAACAACCAGCCACTCATGTCTGAGGCTTGAGCGGATAGTGCTGTAACCCAATAGTTAAGCCCCCGGCCACCCAGGATATAGTCTGATAGATCAGTAGTCCTTCTGTAAAAATAGATCCCGACAAACAGCATGAATAAAAGATACAGTAAAAAAGTAATAATGATGCTAGACTCCATAAGTCACCTCCAAGAATTATCCTCTATACTATATCCCATTTGACGAGCACCCTCAAGAGAAGACAGACAGTATAATACCTAGAATAAAACAACCAGCCCACAAACAGAGTATCTTCCTGTCATCCCGCACCAGTTCTTCCCTCGCCACACGAATCCGGTTTAAAAGCCCCTCACCCTCAGGAGACACCTGTTCCTCCGGAGCCAGGATCAACCTTCTGCACAGTTTATCTTTCTCCTCACAACATTCGATGAGTGACAACCACTCATCCTTACTTTCAGGAATCAGCGGTTGTTCCTCCCACCAATTAGAGAGCAAACGACGGATGATAGGATAAAGCTGAGAGCGACCAGCATCATCCAGCATAAAATACAGTTCCCCATCCCTGTCCACAAAGATCTCCTCCGGTTCCAGACAGAGGCATCGTCCCGGAATAAAATATTCAGATTCCAGATCATAGTAGCAGTAGACGATACGTCGGGCGTTTCTGAAGATGCTCTCACCCAGACCGGTTCCAATCCCTTCAGCCAGCTGACGCTTGCCCTTCGTCTGGTAGCGGATTTCCTGACCGTTTTCCAGTTCCATGCGGATATTTGGAAGAAGATAGGGAATCTTCCCCTGACAGATCATGGTCTGACTAAAAGCCGGCAATCTCTCAATGCTCTTCATAACCAGATCACCAACGAGGCCACCGCCATAAATGGCATCATAGGCATCGAGCGCACCCATGACCTCCGCCAAAGGCTTCTTCCCAGGAAGATCATTAGGGAAAATCCTAAGGTTAGACACAGCAACCTGAGCAGCATAACGCCCGGCAGCAAGAGCGACAGGGTAAGGAACACCTTGACATCCCCACCACCCAAAAGTCCCAAAAACCAGGTAACAAATAACAGCAGCATAACAGGCATCCCCAGATTCTGGAAACCGTCCGGCACTCCCATGAAGGCGGCCCGTATAGTTACCGGTAGGAGGAACAAGAGAATCAGCCAGTTGGGAATCCGCCCACCTCTTAAGTCCCCCACTAGGCAGGCCAGTATGAACACTGTGACTACAACACTAAGCATCATGGTTTCCAACTCCTTTCCACAGCTCTGCTTTCGATGATTACGCCCGGGAGGAAGGAAGAACGGTAGCGGCAGTATGCACATAGCATTCCGTCTTCCTTTACGATCCTCGCCTCCTTCATATTCTCCTCTACTAGATACCCAGTAGCATCATGGGCCAAAATCAATTTACTTCCGAGGTTCCCCCTAAGACCGATGGCACCCAACGCGGACAGTGCGAACCCTGTCTGCTCATTGAGTACGGACTCGAAGGCAGACTCGGCTATCTCCAGACTGACCAGAGACTTCACTGTCTCGTAGGTGGCCTGGTCCAAACTGAGGCTTTCCAAGAAGAACAGTTGCAAATAGATGAGCGAAAAAAATAGTCCTGCAAGCACCGGTAAGTATATCAACAGTTCCAAACAAAGACTGCCCTTCCTGTACTTCGGTCTTAATAACATATCCTGACTTCCTTTCTTAGATACATATAATTCATATCATCCATGGCTTCGTCGTCCCTGTAGATTCTAAAGGGAAAGATCCGACGTACACGCACCTCAAATAAGATTTGCCTGCCTGTGTAACCCTGTGCTGGCAACAGTTCCTGGATACGGTCTAATTTCTTATCTTCACCAGTCAGAAGAAGATCAATACGTTGATGGTCCTCGTAATCCAGCTGGATACGCTCAAAAGGATTGGTCCCTCCCGGTGTTATGTGGATGAGCGGTACGGCTTCCCCCAACCCCACCATGCTATACAGATCGATCAGACCCTGCAAACCTCCCATGATCAACGAGTATGCCGTTCGGGAGAGAATTTCCGGCGGGGCTTTGGGATCCAGCACGAAATAACCGAGTGCGTCCAATCCGCTGCGGACAGCCAGCAACCGCAGAGCATAAGCGGCTCCCGGTTGTCTTGAACCGGTAATCAGGTACTCAACCTCGGCATCATGGCTGTCACTGGTGACACTGGAAAAGTACTTGAGTGCATACTCCCCGAGATACAACCGGTTCCGTCCTTCCTCCAGCACTTCCTGCGCAGCTCTCACAAGATCCAGGCTACGACCGCTCTCCTCCTTATCTGTACTCCCGCGAGAGAAAATCCGGTCCTCTGTGTCATCCTCCCAGTCTAAGCTTTTTTCCGTCCGCTCCTTGGCCAGTTTCAGCTTTTCCAATTCCTCCTGCAACGAACTCTTCTTGGCCATCTTCTCTTCATCCAGTTCGGGGGGCACTTCTCGCAAGCTCTGCTTGTTTAGAATTGCCTGCGTTTCATAGGTGAGTTCGCGGTTTTCATCATACATATCGTCAATATCCCGCTCTTCCGACCGTATACTTCTTTCCAACGATGCGATGCGTCCCTGGTCTGGTTCTTCCTTTTTACTTTCTTCCGAAATCCGTTCTTTCAAATCCTTAATGTCTTTCTTGTCATCCTTGATCTCCCGGTTGTTCTTCCGGGTCTTCTCCATATTGTCCTGGGCCTGTTCCAGTTCTTCAGCCGCAGCCCCACCTCGGGAGAAAGATTCAGAGTCCTCTTTATGGCGTATCAGATCCCAAAGTGCTTGGGCACCGCGCACCGGAGCGATGTATTTGACGTTTTCCAAAATCTGGTTCTTCAGCACGTCCCGCTCCAAAGGCGCGACAGCACGGCTCTCGACGCGGGTGACCTCCAGGTCCAGCCAGCCATTGGTATCCAAGTTGCGGACGAAATCTTCTTTCAATCGCTCCTGATCCGGTTTTTCCGGAAGCAGGAATACGCCGTAGTCCCGCCATGAGTCTGTATCATAGGCCGCCAAGCTACTTCTCGAAGCACTGTAGCAAGCCTGCTCAAAATAGGTCTTGGCCAGACTTTCCCAAAGCGCTTCGAAAATGAACATTCCGAACAATAGCAGTACCGGCAGCAGGATAGCGAACAGAATGGTGATGGATCCTCTCTTCTTCATGAAAACTCCTTTCATCGCAAAAAAATTCAGCAAAAGAGATCAATCTCCTTTGCTGAATCCTTTGATTTCGAATCCTTCGCATTCTTTTATCGCTAGCGGACGACTATCTTGCCCGGACGGCGCTTATCGGCATAGCCTATGATGTTGCCCTGGCCTCCCAAATCGGATAGTTGCTGCAGATAGGTCTGGGCTTGTGATTCGTCCATAGCCAGCAGAAGTCCTCCTGATGTCTGTGGATCGGTCAGGATATCTTGGGTTTCCGCAACGATATGTTCTGCAAAAAGCAAGCGGTCCTGCAGGTAACACTTGTTGCGGTGAGCGCCTGCCGGCACCAGGCCCATCCGAGCCAAATCCAAGGTCCCATCAAGCACCGGCACCTTACTGGACTCAATGGTAAAACCGACCCGTTCGTCCGCCACCATCTCATAGGCGTGACCCAGCAAGCCAAAGCCCGTCACATCCGTGCACGCGTGCACGGTAAGTCCTTTCGTGGCATCGAACGCCGTCTTGTTGAGTGTCCGCATCACCTCAGTAACCTGTTGTATCTGTTCTTCGCTGGCCATTTCAGCCTTGATGGCTGTACTGATGATACCCGAACCGATCGGTTTGGTCAGAATCAGCAAGTCGCCTTCATTGGCCCCCCGGTTGGCCAGAATCTTATCCGGATGCACGATTCCAGTCACGCTTAGTCCGTACTTGGGCACGTCATCCTCGATGGTATGACCGCCCAATAGGCTGGTGCCCGCCTCAATCAGTTTGTCCGCACCGCCACACAGGATGGCCTCCAGGATGGACAGACTCATCTTGTTTACGGGAAAGGCAGTGACATTCATGGCTGTTTTAGGCACAGCACCCATGGCGTAGATATCGCTCAGGCTGTTGGCAGCAGCAATCTGACCGAATAAGTACGGATCGTCCACCATCGGTGTGAAAAAGTCCACAGATTGCACCATGGCCAGTTCATCCGTCAGTCGGTACACGCCGGCATCATCCATGGTATCACCACAGATCAGCACATTCTCATCTGTCATTTTTGGCATATTTTCCAATATTTTGCTTAAGGTCCCCGGACCTACTTTTGCCGCTCAGCCAGCGGCGCTGGACATCTGGGTTAAGCGCAAATCTTCGCTCATGCTAACTCCTTTCCAAAAACACCTTGTAGCCTAGATAGGTGTTGTAGATATCTGTCTTATCGGCGATTTCAAATGGTGAGTGCATCCCCAGAAGGGCTGGGCCGGAATCCACCGTCTCGATGCCCAACTGGGCCAGATACATAGCGATGGTTCCCCCGCCGCCCTGGTCGATCTTGCCCAATTCACCAGCCTGCCAGATGACACCGCCAGCATTGAAAATCCTGCGGATCTCGCCCATGTATTCCGCGCTGGCATCGTTGGCTTCATACTTGCCGCCAGAACCGGTATATTTGGTAAGCAGGATACCTTTGCCCAACTCGGGGGCGTTATACTTGTCGAAAAGATTCTTGTAGTTGGGATCCACCGCCGCGGACACATCCGCAGAGAGGGCTTTGGATCTGTCCATGATGCTGCCCATGACCGACAACCCATGCAGACCTTCCGCCTGTGCCATCATGGCTACCGAATACTCCAGGAAACGTCCCTGGGCTCCAGTGTTTCCATTGGATCCAATCTCTTCCTTGTCACTGAGCAACACCAGTGAACTATGTTTCAGCTCACCAGCCGTAAGCAGCGCCTCGGCAGCTGCGTAGGCGCAGATTCGGTCATCCTGACCGTAACCACCAATGAACGCCTCGTCCAGACCCACGTCGCGGGCCCTGCCACTGGGAACCACTTCCAACTCGGCACTGATCAGATCCTCTTCCTTGATGCCGAACCGGGCATGCAGAAGGTTCATCACGTTGCTCTTGATCCGGGATTCCTCTTCCTTATCTTCACAAGGGATGGCACCCAACAGGACGTTCAGGCCTTCGCCTTCCACCGCCTTGTTCATGGGTTTTAGCATTTGGTCTTTGGCCAGGTGCGGGAGCAGATCAGCGATAGTGAAGACCGGCTCATCGTCCGCCTCACCCAATACGATGCGCTTCGCTTCCCCGCTTTCCAGTACAATCACACCATGTATGGCCAAAGGAATGGACAACCACTGGTATTTCTTTATTCCGCCATAATAATGCGTCTTTAATAAGGCCATACCGTCATCTTCATATAGCGGTTGGGCTTTGAGATCAAGCCGCGGTGCATCCACATGGGCACCCAGCAGGCTGAAGCCCGAAAGCAGTGATTCTTCTCCCACCACACCCATGATCAAGCTTTTGCCTCGGTTGTTGAAATAAAATTTATAGCCTTTTCGGTAATCCTCCGCCTTAAAGGGAGCGAAACCGACCTGCTCGGCCTGCTGGATGAAATAATCCACCGATTCACGCTCAGTCTTGCAGAGGCTCAGAAATTCCTTATAGGCCGCCGCATGGGACATTACCGTCTTGCGGTCCATCTCTTCCCAGCCGTTTTTCTTCTCATAATAATGTTGGTTCTGTTTGTTATCTTCCTTTTTGCTCATCTTCCATTTCCTTTCTTACCGTAAGGGCAGGCCGCAACACATTTACCGCATACACGCTTGCCGAAGGAGCTGCGAATCCGGCTTAGATGCTCGTCACACAGGTGACCTATAAAACGTTCTTCCAATACATCCTCGGTTGAAAATTCTTTCCCCGTAATGGCTCCGGCGGGGCAGGCAGCCACGCAAGCCTGGCAGTTGCCACATCCATTTTCCATCGGCTTTCCCGTCACGAGTGGAGCATCTGTGAGTATGGTTACCAGCCGCAATCTGGGTCCGTAATCCGGGTGAATGAAGGATGAATTCTTTCCAATCCAACCCAATCCTGCCAGATTGGCAGCCAACCTATGGGAAAATATCCCTGATAGCCTTTCCTCCCCTACCCGCTGAGATGCTGGGATGGGGAAGGCCTGGTAGCCTTGATCCTGCAACCAGTCAGCCATCAGGAGAGCCATCTCGTCCAACTTGCGGTTGAGCACGTTGTAGTAATAGAGATAGGTATGGGTCGGTCCATCCGTCAGTTGGTTGACCACCTCTCGTGGATAGGCCAATCCCAGTACGATGGCCCTTGGATAATGCAACAATGCATCACCGTGCTCCATCTTGATGTATTCAAGGGCCGGCACTAAATCGGCAAAGCCCGTAAAAGACGCACCCTGCTCCACAAGCCTATTCTCAATGATATCATTCAATTCAGTCATATGCTTCCTCCAGCATTTGTACGAAGGTCTGGCCCAGTGGGCTCAATGTCCGGTTTTTAAGCCAAATGACATACAGGTCCCGCTTGATGCTGAAATCCTCAATGTCGAGTATCTTCACTGCTTCGTCACGGACAGCCGTTTTCGAGACCCAGCTTAGTCCTAAACCTGCCTCCACGGCGGAAATGATGGCCCGTGTGCTTCCCAGTTCCATCAGGACCTTGCAACTTGTATTTTTCTGTTTCTTTATCTCTTCCTGCAACTGATTCCTGGTTCCGGATCCGAATTCACGCATCAGAATCCGTTCCTGCAACACGTCTTCCAGAAACACCTGTTCCTTTCGGCATAGCGGATGGTCTGGTGGTGCGATGCAGACGATTTCATCCGTTAAGAACGGTTTAACCTGGATTTGTTCTTCCTGGGGCTTAAGGCCGACAACACCTACGCTGATGTTCTCCTGCAAAAGCAGCTTGACGATGCTACGGGAATCCCCGATTCGCATCTGCAGTTCCACCTGGGGAAAGGTCTTGGTGAATCGTGCCAAGTCGGCCGCCAGCAGGTACTCACCTGGTATGGTCGAGGCCCCGATCCTAAGCGAACCTTTCTCCATATTCTTGAACTGTTCCATCTCGCTGTCCATCTTCTCATATTGGTTTAGGATCGTCTGAGCACTTTCATAGAACAGTTGCCCGGCTTCCGTCAATACCAGTCTACGTTCGCTGCGTTCAATCAGTTTCAGACCCAGTTCCCCTTCCAGCGTCTTGATTTGCCAAGAGATGGCCGGTTGAGTCATATAGAGTTTTTGTGCTGCCGGTGTAAAGCCGCCTTCTTCCACGATGGCGACAAAACACTGCAATTGTTTGAAACTATGCATAGTGCCTCCATTTCATCCCAATCATTCTACCGCTAAAGGGGAAAAAAAGAAAGATAATAAGGAAAATTTATGGTTCCATACGAAAAAAGTCTTGCGGCATCTGCCGCAAGACTTTTCTTAGTTCCATTTTCCTTTTTTCACGTGGGTCGCCAATTCTGCTGTAATCATCTTCTTGCTCTGCAGCGCCCAGTTCCTGGTCTTGGAGAACACATCCACACAACCGGGATCCAAATCATCGCTTATGCCTTCTTCCGTAATCATTATGATGTTGTCCAAAACAGCTGACATCTGAAGGTGAAGGTCATTGGTAAAGCGTGAACGAATTATCTTATCCGCCTCTTCCTGCGCGACTTCAACGAAGTTGCTCTTATCCGCTCCGCATTTGGGGCAGAACTCCGGCGGTTCATTGCCATCGTGTAAATATCCGCATATAGTGCATCTAAATAGCATTGTTTCACTTCCTTTCTCTAAAATCTCTTAACTATGTTTCTATTCGAGATTAAGAAGTGAATTCCTGCTACAATCTTACTCACACGTCAAGTTGTCCAGCCATTCTCTAAATGTAGTCTCGAAGAATTCTGTTGCCGTCTTGTCCTTCAGGTAAAATGCCGGGATGTCGATTTTTCCCAAATCCTCCCAAAACGGTTCTCTCGCCAAGGCTTCCATGAAGCAACCCCGCTTGTTGCCGATGCTACAGGTCGGACTCTCCCCGATTCCGACGAGACCGATTACCTGGATGCCCGCATCCCAGAAACAATCCACGATTCCCTGGGCTCTGGCGGCTTCCTGTCCACATAGTTGGCGGTACGCCAGCACATCATATTCTTCCTTGCTCATGGGTTCCCGCTTCATGCCCAGGTGTCTCATCTCCAGGCAAGGCAGTATTTCCAATCCAAAACCGGATGCAGCCAGCATCGATGTAATGCGCTCAAACGCACCTTCCGCTCTGGCGAGGGGGGACACTACCGTATTCTGGTTCATCACGCAATGTGCTAAGAAAAGCACTTTCTTGGATCGTTGCATTAGGCCGCCTTACTGTTTGTCGATTCGAAACGATTCTTTATCTGCATTGGCAGTTTGCTAATCAGCATATACGCGATGACGCAGCTGACTACCTTGTCAACAAGGTTGCCGGCAATCCTGGGTAGGAAGGCCGCAGTAAAGATGGATTGGCCAGAGGCCAGCAGCCAGCTGACGATGAAATCCGTCGAGCCACCTGTAAGGCCACCATAGATCCAGACCACAATCGGCGTTCCAATCAGCGGAGCCACGATAGCCAGTACCAGGCCGGTGACGACCGCTTTCATCAGGTTGAAGCCCAGTTTTCTGGCCACCAGGCCTACAACCAGACCGATGGTCATGTTGACCAACGCGAACGGAATATCCACCGGATTGGTCAAAAATCCCATCAGCAGGTTGGTTGCCAAACCGATCATGGCACCCCAGAAGGGACCGAAGGCCATAGCCCCGATCATGGTTCCCATAGTATCCATGAAAATCATGGGAATACTCAACAAGCTGACCAATATACCCAGTACGATATTGATAGCGATACAGATGACCGAGAAGGTCATTTTGAATGATTGCGAATTTTGCATATACATCACTCCTTTCGGAACAAGTATATCAAGAAGAAAACAGCGCACCTATAAAAAAATCCGGTCGATAAAATCTTTCTATAATCATGCAGCGAATTATAAACCTAGCACTCCGTCAGTTCCTCTTCCCTGGCCATCGCGATTACGCCGGTTCGGGTGATTTCCAGTATGCCATGCTCCTCCATTAGGACAATCAACGCGTCAATGGTCTCGGGATTGCCCGAGGTCTCGATGACCATGGTTGAAGTATGGGCACTGACGATTTTGGCTTTGAAGATGTTGGCGATATCCACCAGGGCCGAACGGTCCTTGGCTTCTGCCTTCACTTTTATGAGCGCCAATTCACGCTCGATGGCTTGGGTCTTTGTCAGATCGGCCACATGCACCGTATCTACCAACTTACTCAGTTGTTTCCTGATTTGGTCCACGGTCTCCTCTTCGCAATCTACGACCAAGGTGATCCGTGTAAGACGCGGGTCCTCACAGGTGCCAGCGGCGATGCTCATGATATTATATCCTCTTCTGCTGATCAAACTGGCGATGTGGTTAAGCACCGTCGGTCTATTGACCACCAATATTCCAAATATCTGTTTCATAGTATTCCTCCTTGTCTTTCTACCATTTTAATCGTTCAGCCATGAATAAACAAGATGTTAGGCACCAGCACGCAGTAACTTACCGTTTTCACTGTCGGCTGACTTTCCATTCACAAAGACCTCACGGATGCCTCGGGGCCTACTTATGGAGGTCATGTAGTCCTCATCCACCCCGATATTCTGCTCCTCGAAAAGTACCAAGTCGGCCGCAAACCCGGGTCTGATTAATCCGCGCTTAGCGAGTCCCAACCGCGATGCCGAAAGGGAGGTGACGCGGCGTACCGCTTCCTCCAGGCTGAGCGCCCCTTGCTCCCGGACCATCTTCTGGAAAAACAGCGGGAAAGTCCCATAGAGACGAGGATGGCTTCTCCCCGTCGGGATTCCGTCCGATCCCACCATAGCCACATCTGGTTTCATCAGCTTGGCCAAATCACGGTCACTGAAGATATCCAGCATCATCATGGCGCTCTTGCCCTCATCGTCAGAGATTACTTTAGCCGCCGCCTTGACGTTTGAAACCTGCATTTCCCGGGCAATGTCTGCAATGGTCCTATTGGCCCATCGTTCGTTCTCTTTTATGGCAATCGAGCTGACCAAGATATTGTCCCAGCCTGCGATGGCCGAGAAGTTATCCCACCCTGGAATGCCGAATCCGGGTTCAGAGAGCTCCTCTTCCAATCTGGCCAGACAGTCCGGATCTCTCAGGCGTCTGCACATCGTAGCCGCACCGCCACTTCTAATCCAGGGCGGTAGGACTTGGGACAATGTTGTGCTTCCCCCGCGATAGGGATGCTCGTCATAGGTGATATCCAAACCTTCATCCCAGGCGGTTTGCAGCTGTTCAAGGATTATCTCAGGTGTTACACCGAAGTCTCCCTTGCAGTATGTTTTCAGATGAGAGATATGCATCTTCACACCGCTCACCCGGGTTACTTCAATCATCTCTTCTATGGCTTCTTGCATCTGGTCCGAGTGGCTACGGATATGTACCATGAAGATACGGTTCTCTTCGGCCAACACCTTAGCAAGCTCCTGGACTTCCTCTTTAACCGTGTACATGCCCGGTAGATAAGATAAACCGAAGGACATGCCGTAGGCTCCTGCTTCTAAAGCACCCCGTAGCACATCTTTCATGCCCTGCAGATGTTCAGGAGTAATCACCTCGTCGGCCAAGCCGACTACGCTGGCCCTGACCGCACCATGTGAGACCAGAAATGTCTGGTTGTGCAGCATAGGCTGCCGTTCGATTTCAGATAAAAACCCATCGAAAGTGGGCCAGTCCCAGCTGGCTTTTTCGGCGTCTCCGATGACCGGCAGGAAATAAGCTTTCCAGTCGAACATCCGGTCCGTATAGGGGGCCGGTCCCAGCCCGCATTGTCCGGAGCAGTCGGTGGTGATGCCCTGCATCACCCGGGAACTACGCACCGGCTCCTCCCGGAAGGCCAGCAAGTCACCGTGATTGTGCATGTCGATGAATCCCGGTGAGAGGCATAGCCCCTGGGCATAGATAACCCGGTGTGCGTCCTCCCTAATATTCTCAGACACTTCGGCAATGAAGCCTCCCTTGATGGCGACGTCCAAGGTCTTTCTGCTCGCACCGCTACCGTCCAATACGGTTGCACCTGCGATCTTGATGTCAAACATGATTGTTACTTCCTTTCAGGAACGTTCAGCGTTCCTCGCTTATCAATGCCCAAATACCACTTTTGTCGATATTCTCAATGGCGCTTTTGAATTTATCCTTAAAATCAGGGTACTGCTCCTCTATGCCTGCCACGAAGGCTTTCATCTCTTCCCGCTTGGTGCTTCCATCCACCGGACACTTGTTTTTCACCTGGGGCAATCCTTTGGTGTTTACCACGGACTGGATGGTCTTTTCTTCCAGATAAGCCATGGGGCGTATCATGGTGATATCCCGTCGGTCCAGATAGAGCTTGGGGGCGAAAGAGCCCAGCTTGCCGGTATAGAGCAGGTTAAGAAAAAAGGTTTCCGTGGCATCGTCCAGATGATGACCCAGCGCCAGTTTGTTGCAACCGTGCTCCTTTGCTTTTTCTACCAGCGCGCCCTTGCGCATCTTGGCGCAGAGGGAGCAGGGATTCTTCTCTTTTCTGATATCGAAGACAATCTCCTGGATCTGGGTCTTCTGGGTGACCATCTCGTATCCCAAAGACCTGCAGAATTCCTCCAGTTCCAGCATATCCATGCCGAAACCTAAGTCCACGTAGATGGGAACCACTACGAAATCTACCGGCAGATGGCGCTGCAGCTGTTCCATGATGTAAAGAAGTGCTGAACTGTCCTTGCCACCCGAGATGCCGACCGCGATGCGGTCGCCTTCGCCGATCATTTCATATTGTTTGCAGGCTTTTTTTACTTTGGTAAGATACCACTTTCCCTCGTTACCCATTATGGCGCCTCACTAAAGAAATGCAGGGTGATGGTGTCTTTTCCGGTATGGGAGCCGATGGTCGCACCCATTTCATTGACGGAGACATCAGTCAGACCATGCTCTGTTTTCAATTCATCGACCAGCAGCTGCGCTCCCATTGGATTTTCCGCATGGGTGATGAAAAGCTTCTGCTTATCCAAATCCCTGGCCCGTAGTTTCATTTCTTGGATCAGGCGCCTCAGGGCTTTCTTCTTGCCCTTGATCTTGTCGAAGGGAATCAACTTGCCATCAACCATATGGATGATCGGTTTGATGTTCATCACCCCACCCATAAAGGCTGCTATGCTGCTGATACGACCTCCGCGCCGGAGCATCTCCAGATTCTCCACCATGATCAAGTGTTCAATGTGCTCGGCCATCCAATTGGCGGTCTCCGTCAGATCGTCCAAGGACATGCCCTGGGCCGCGCGCTTCTGTATCTCATAGACGATCAGTCCCTGACCTCCACACGCCGCCTTGGTATCGACCACCCGGATACCGTCGTAACCCACTGCTTCCTGCGCGATTAGGCAGGATTGATAGGAGCCGGACAATCCGGAAGAAAACACCAAAAATAGCGCCTGCTGCTTTTTGTCTCTCACATCCTCCATAACTTCCTGATATCTATTGGGCGTAATTTGTGCCGTAGTCGGCAGACTTTTGGATTGCCCCAGTTTCTCGAAGAATTCTGCGGGAGAAATATCGTAGCGATCACGGTATTCCACTCCATCAAGCGTTACGAACATAGGTAAACTCTCAACATTCCATTCCTGTAAGGTATCTAGCGATATATCGCATGTGGTTTCAGTTATAATTCTTACCATCTTGACCTCCTGTTGGTTACATATGTAAAGATTACTCTTTAGCTACGGTCTCGTCAAGACAAGAAAAAAAGCCCTTAACGGGCTTAATCAGTTTTGTTTTTTCCGTGTTCCAGCGCCTTGAATACCAGTTCTGCTGTGCTCTTATTAGTAGCGCAGGGTATGTTGTGCACATCGCAAAGTCGAAGCAGTGCGGATACATCCGGCTCATGCGGCTGAGCAGTCAGGGGATCCCGGAAAAATACCACCAATCCGATTTCCTCTTTGGCGATCATACCACCAATCTGCTGGTCTCCACCATAGGGGCCGGAGAGGCATTTCTCCACCTTGAGGCCGATATGGCTCTCTATGAGTCGAGCTGTGGTTCCGGTTCCCACCAGATCCTGGGCTTCAAGATAGGCTTTATGCTTCCTGCAGAACGCTATCAGTGATTTTTTGAAATTGTCATGGGCTATCAATGCAATCTTCATAGTCTACCTCCTCGGGTTATATCATTATAACTCGTTTCGGCAGAATGTGTTATTAAGAATACGTAAAACTATTTCAGGATGTCCAACTTCACTTTGCTAATTGCCAAGGCCAGTGGTACGGAGATGGCTGCACTGAGAAAGGCCTGAAATGCGTTTTCCGGAATGGAAAGCAAGGACACTTTGAAGCCGAACATGATACCGCCAGCAGCATAGTATCCGGCAATCATGACGCAGGCACCAAGAATCAATCCCAGAATGCCTTTGCCCCATTTGGCTCTGCCACCGGAGAACATATGGTAGGCCAACAGTCCAGCGACCAATCCTTCAAGTCCCTTGATGACCAACGTGTACGGAGCCCAGTGGGCATACCCCAGCAATATATCTCCCAAAGCAGAACCCAGGCCACCAGCCAGAAGGCCTACTTGGGGACCAAAGAGAATCGCGGTTATGAATATCACAACATCCCCGAAATTAACAAATCCTTGGGTACCCACGATGGGAATGGTGATGACCATGGTAGCCACCGTAGTCAACCCGATCATAATAGCAGTCAACACTAAACGCTCAACTCTTTTGTCTCTCATTACTAAAATCCTCATTTCTTAAGATGAGCCGATTATGATACAGAACAATCCGAAAATCAAGCGTTTGGAATCAGCCAAGTTGATTGTATCGGTACAATAGAATGCATATCTAAGTTCTCACTTCACTGATCACTCTACTTAGTACTGAAAGCCCTTATATTCCAAGGCTTCCACAATTTCTCTTCCTTTTTAGGTCCAGATGCCTTACAATAATTGTACGGGTACAATTTGGAAAGGAAGTACATATGAGTCCATACAGTGAAATACAAATCGATCATGAGAGCGAACTGCCATATTACATACAGATATTCCAGGCCATCAAACAGATGATCCTGGACCAGGACGTGGTGGCCCACAGCAAACTGCCACCCATCCGTAAACTGGCCTCCATCCTGGAAGTCAACAACGGGACCATCGTCAGTGCCTACAAGCAGCTGGAGATCCAAGACATGGTCTATTCCAAACCTGGAAGCGGCACATATGTGGCCGACGAGCACACCCAGGATAGCGAACCGGCCTCCTATTCCCTGTCCCTTCCGGATGCCAATGAGACAGTGGCTGTGGACTTCACAAGCAACAATCCTGAGCCGGATCTGTTTCCGGTCGACGCCTACAAGCATCTGGTCGATATGATCCTTACCAAGGAAGGCGGCTACGCCTTCAGCATCGCCGACGCCCAAGGTTACCTGCCCCTCAGAGAATCTCTGGCCCTTTGGCTGGGCAAGCGGAGCATCCCGGCAAGTCCAGACCATATCCACGTAACCTCGGGTTCACAGCAATCTCTAGACATCGTCAGCAAAGCTTTGATACGTCGCAACGATGTCGTTGCCGTGGAAAGCCCGGTCTATCCCGGCGCTTTGGCCACCATCAGCTCTCAGGGTGCCAAGATTCTGGAAATTCCTCTCAAGGCGGATGGTTTGGACCTGGTCCAACTGGAAGAGCGAGCCAAAAGGAACCAGATCCGTTTCCTCTACACCATGCCCTGCTTCCAGAATCCTACCGGGGTGACCTGGACGCTGCAGAAAAAGCAGAAACTGCTGAGCCTGGCCAAGCAATATGGATTCTATATACTGGAGGATGACTTCCTAAGTGAGTTTTCCTATGGAAGCAAGAACATCCAAACTCTGAAAGAGCTGGACAGCAACAACCAGGTCATCTATATCAAGAGTATCGCTAAATTGCTGATGCCCGGTATGCGTCTGGGCTTCATACTGGCCCCGGCGGAACTGAGCGAACAGATCCGGACCAACAAATATCTGGCTGACCTGTCGACTTCAGGCCTTAGCCAACGAGTCATCGACCTGTATCTGCGTACCGAGGACTGGGAAAGCGCCTTTAAATCCATGAACGCGCACTACCGGAGCATCTATCAGCTGCTGACCCAGAAAGTGGCCGATCATTTCCCACCCGAGGTGACATACATTCCACCGCAGGGTGGCTTCAGTCTCTGGTTCAAATTACCCGAGGGAACCAGCAGTTCCCTGCTAGCACAGCGCGCAGCCAAATTGGGTATACGCCTCAACCCAGGGAACATCTATTATATGAACCAGATACCCAACCGCTACTTCCGCTTGGCCTTCGGTAAGACAAGCGCCGCCCAGATCCGCAGCTGTATTCCTCTTCTTGGAAACTTGCTGAAAGTTATCTGTTGATTTTTTCTCCGGATTCTATATAATAGAGTCCGTGCGTGGGAGTGGATTGGACCTGGTGGTTCACCTGGACTTCAACTCCAGTCGTATGGCAGTGATCCTGGCATAGGTGGGTTCGATTCCCACACATTCCCGCCAAAGCCCGCAAGGGCTTTTTTTATGCACCCAAATAGGCATGCGTGTCCGACCGATTGATTCGGTTGAAGCCGCATGCCTTTTCTTGAATTAATGAATGATCGGTAAAAGTTCGCTTCAAACCATCCTGACCACATCGATTACCGTTCCGTTCCGATATTCAACCACGGCGACAACCCGGTCATCTAATTCCAAATCCTCCGGTTCACCCGTCAACTCATAAGCCATATTCTTAAGGTCTTCAATTTCGACCAACCTTATGCCTGCATCTACAAGTTGCTCTCGCAGTTTCTCCCGTTTCGGATTGACTGCAATTCCCCGTTCAGTAACGACAACATCAATGGTTTCTCCCGGTGTGGTCACTGTAGTCACGCGTTCTCTGACAATCGGGTTGCGAACCTTGATCAGCTGGGTTACCACGATAGACAGTTTAGAACCAGCCGCCGTATCACTATGTCCACCGGAACCACCCATGATCAGGCCATGCGAACCGGTGGTCACATTGACATTGAAATCCAGGTCGATTTCCGTAGCTCCCATAATCATCACATCCAGTTGGTCAACTACCGCTCCTTTATTATGGGGGTTGCCATATTTGGAAGCCGACATGGACTGATGCCCCTCATTTTCCTTAAAAGATCGAATTGCTTCCAAATCGAAACACTGGACATCCATCAATGCCCTGAACAACCCCTGTTCATACATATCTACCAAATATCCTGTGATACCCCCCGAGGCGAAGCTGCCGATAACACCCTTCGAGAGCATCTTTTGTTTCAGGAAATGGGCGACGGCCAACGACACACCACCGGCTCCTGTCTGAAAGGATATTCCTTCTTTCAGATAACCCGCCGCCTCAATCACGTCCACTGCCTGCGAGGCGATCTTTAACCCAATCGGATTTCTAGTGATCTGTGTCGTTCCAGAAACAATTCCGGTCGGATCGCCGATGCTGTCGACCACCACTACGTAGTCAACATACTCCTGACTGATAGCAACCCTTTGCGCAGGGTAGGGGACGAGCGTATCGGTCACGGCCACAACCGTCCGGGCATATTCCGCGTCGGAGACTGCATAACCCAGTGACCCGCAGGCTGCCGGGCCCTGTACGCCATTGATATTCCCGTACGCATCTGCTGCGGGCGCTGCAATAAAAGCGATGTCTATATCCAAGTCACCGCTTTCAATGGCTCTCGCCCTACCTCCATGGGTATGCATGATGGCCGGTCTAGCGAGTTCACCCGTCGAGATGGCTTGGGCCACGGGGCCGGATATGTAATTCGAAACAATTTGGGTGACAACGCCAGCCTTCATCCATTGGACGAGCGGTTCATGGACCGGGAACAGAGAACTGGCCGCAATCGTCAAGTTCTTAATTCCCATGCCTCCAATCAGCTTCAACACCATATTTAGCACCTTGTCTCCATTGCGAAGGTGATGGTGGAACGATAGAGTCATACCGTCCTTAATGTCAATTTCCCCGATTAGCTCAGCCAGGTCCTCTCTTACCTTATTGCCTCCGCAGGTATTGGATAGAGCCGATACTCCTTTTCGTTCAACCTTAGTAAGATTCTCGTAAGCCCCCATAAAAGGCCTGACCGTTCCATAGCCTTCTACGTAATCAGGCAAAATCCGTCCAATGCTATTCAACATGATTGATCAACTCCTCGCCGCGAACGGCCTCCACTTGCTTAAGAATCTTCTCCGCCCGGGCGAACACCGGAGCATCGACCATCTTGCCGTGGAGGGCAAACACCCCTTTGCCCTCTTCCTTGGCCTGTTGCCACGTGGCCACTACTTCCGCCGCCCAATGGACGTCTGATTCCATCGGTTCAAATCCCCGGTGGATTGCTTCAAGCTGCCTGGGGTTGATTGCCGCCTTTCCCGTCGCGCCCAAAGAGACCGCCTCCCGTACGTCGAAAGTCAAACCCTCAAGGTCATTGACGTCCGTATACGGCGTGTCGATGAATTGCAGGCCGTATGCCCTGCAAAGTGTCGCCAAGCGGGTGCGGGCGTAAAACAGCTCCCGGCCTTCGGGTGTTCTCCTGATTTGCATATCGGCAGTGAAATCCTCGCCACCAAGCAGGATTCCATCGACGCGAGAAGAACCTTTGATGATTTCTGTCGCACACTCGACACCATACGCGGACTCTATGAGTGCAATAATTCGAATGCTCTCGGGCTTAAAGTCATTTTCCTTTTCAATATCCTGCAATAAGGCATGGCATGTGCCGATTGCTTCCGGATCTGCTTTTGGAACAAGGATAATGTCCGGGTGATACTTTCCGATTTGCAATACGTCTTCGCGCCCCCACACTGTATCCAGGGGATTGACCCGCACAATGCAGACAGAAGGTTTGAAATCGAAGGTTTCTAGAGCCATGGAGACCAGCACACGTGCTGCATCCTTTTCGTCAATGCTTACTGCATCCTCCAAATCGAAAATCAGGGCATCCGCGTCAAAGACACTGGCGTTTTGGATCATGCCCGGATTATTCCCGGGAATGAACAGCATGCTCCTATAAAACCTATTCATAGGAACCGCCTCCCAGCGACCTGTTGACAGCCGTAATCACACGGGCTTTGATCGTATAGTCCAGTGCCCCTTTATCCCGGGCAATGACCACAGTGCTTGTGACACCCGCCTGTTCCAGGGTCGTTTTGATGACGCTTTCAATGCGTCTGCCGAACTGTTTCTTAACCTTGCTCTCGAGCTGGATTTGCACACCATCTTCCGACGGGTGCAACATAATGAGAATATCATTGGACTCCATCGCCCCGGCACAGGACGGGTTTTGAATTATCATAGGTTACCTGCTTTCCGCTTCAGACAAGCTTTCACTCATGGGTATTGGCCATATGGTAATTAAGAGGCCACTAGCAGCGATTCGTACGCGCATCTGCTAAAGCGAGCACTCGGCTCATTTCATTGAACACAATCATGTATCCCTCATCAACCCCCATGCCCGGCTTGGCCAAACACTGGTCAGCACCACAGGCAACGGCAATGTTGGTGCATACCTGTGCCGAGCGGTCGGTCTCATTACACGTGCCGCCGCAGTATGCTCCCACACCATGTTCCTTGCAGTACATAATCGCTTCAACCACGTTGTTCACGCCGCCTAGGTCCGGTGTCTTGATCTGGACCATATCCGCAGCCCCATGATCTACGAAAAGTTTTATGTCTTCATAAGTGTTGCACCATTCATCCGCTACGAGTTCCACTTCTGATCCTCTGGCAGCCAAAGCTCTACGCAGGTCTCGCAATGCTTCCACCTGCAGTTCACGATCCTCCATATCCATCGGACCTTCAATACGGAGTTTAAATGGTTTTGCCACTTCACCTAGGCTCTGAAGGTAATCTGCCATGCGTTCCGTATCATTGTCAAATAAAGCGCCGATAGTACCATATACATCGATGTGCAGGACCGGCTTCTCATCTTGATTCCGACCCAAAGTCTGGATCCTGTCTCGAAGCCATATTACATACTCTTGAAGTTTCTCACCTTTCAGACCCAGCTTTTTTTCCATGTTGTTGATTAGTCCATGAGGCATCACATCCGCCCCCTTAATAATCATCTTATCCACGTTGCTATAACGGTCATCGCCCGATTGGGTGAAGATGGGGATGGCTTTCATCTTTGGGTTCAGCCCATATTCTGAGACGACCACTTCAGCCATCGTCTGTTTCTGCGATTTAGCTGTCGCATCCAGCAAGGCCTGGGTCACACCGTAACGAATGGCAGTATGAAGCTGTTTCCCATCCACCTTCATCTGGTCTATGGTTTCTGCCAAATCTTTGAAGGCGGATGCATCCCGCCCTACGAGCCAGGGCTTGATATGCTCAGTTATGATGGGGATAAAATCACGAGCCAGAAAAAGGGGATCGCGTCCACCGGCCCCGGAATATTGGACTGCCGCACAATCGCCAAAGGCGATTTGGCCATCCTCCAGTACCAGCATAACTGAAATGGATTCCCCCGCTTGGCGGATATCTGAAAAACCTTCCGTTACCGTTTCCCCCACATATCTGAAACCATCCGTAGCCGCTCCCTCTTTGATGGCTCTCTGGTCATCAAAATAAAAGCCCGTACGTCCTTCAGAACAAATAACATCCTTGATTCTCATTATAATTCCCCCATTATCCTAACGCTGAATTGCCAACCAACCTACCTAAGGATACTGCAAAAATATCATCCACCACCAGTTGAAAGCTTACGTCTCTATGCTCTTTGCTTGCTCGCTGCTGCAACAAATCGTCATTATATTCCTTCAAGTTATCTGAAACCGGCAGATTGCCATAAGACAGATAGCGCACTGCACCATTCACATCTCTTGCGGGCAGTATTTTGCCGGCATTGTGAACACTCGGCGCAAATGGTATGTCCAAAATTCCGTTTTTAAATGCTTTGACCGTGCCTACAGCCAGGTCTCCGTCACCGGCATCCAGAACCGCATCCAGCAGGCACTTAACTTCCGATTTAATCAGTTGGACCTCCGCTACGACATCCTTCGACATGCTTAGCTTCTGTTCATTCAAAAGATTCAACACCTGGCGCGTCGCTTTCATGCCTTGAGTATTGGCCTCCCGCGTGGGTATCCCAAGCGCTTCATGAGGACTTTTTACAATTACTTTCGTAGCTCCGGCCAAGGCGGCCGTTGCCGCACCCCAGGAAATAACCCCGAAAGCTTTGGCCTCATCCTCCGGAAATCCACCCATCCATTGGTGGAAAACAGTCGTGAGTTGGACGTCATATCCATAAAAGCGGAAATACTCATGCGCCTGTTCTTCCAAAGCGCTCATAGCTGCGACATCCTGTGTCAGATTTCCGCATTGGCCGTAACCGAGCGTGATGTGCTTGACCCCTTGTTCAGCCGCCAGTAGTCCCTCGATGATGGCCACGGCGTTCGAGATGCTTGGTGGTACCAACGTTCCGGTCAACGGGCCGAATGGCTCCCTGTTGATATCTATCCCCTGCTCCTGATAGTACCCGGCAAGCCTATCGCAATATTGCCAATCCAGTATGCTCTTCTCTAGGGTGGCGCTCTTCGCATAAGGGATATTGTAGGATATTCCTCCGCCCTCATTGGATGTCCAGCCGCTCGCATGCGTGATTTCAGACAGTAGCCTGGCATCCGGTGTGCCATGCCGGGCTTGCAGAGGAATATTTACCGCTTCCAGAACTTTGCGGCATCCGTAGACACCATGGTTCACAGCCGGAAACCCGTTCAGCATGGAGCGACCCGCCTTCCGGCTCTCAATGATTCCTGATTCACATTCATTGTACCGATTCTGCCTTGTGTAACTGTCAATCGTTGTCGGTAGCAAATCCGCTCCACCTTCATTCTGCAGATACCGGAGAAGATCAATATGATCCTCCACCAGAGCGACCCCGGCGCGTGGTTGAAGCAACGTTTTATGATCGTTTTTGGCTTTTGCCAGACGTTTGGCGAAGTTCTTTTCCTCAGGTAGTTTCTTTAGATACTGGACTGCCTCATCCAAATCCACCTGTTCTCCAGTCGGCCACTGGCATAGCACCTCTTTGCGCATCTCAAAAAATCGTTCTTCAGACCATTTTTCGTTCTTGAGGTTCATCTTCATTTCTCCCCGCTTCTTTTAGGTAATCGTTCATGAGTTTGAATGAAAGTTCAGGATAACGTTCTGCCAGCAAACCCGCTGCTGAGAGCATGTATGAGCCATCAACCATGAATTTGGACTTGGTCGGTCTAAGCCACTCAGACTTCGCCTCTTCCAAAAGGCTATGTTCCAATATTCTCGCTGGATTCTTGCTGTGTACCAAGACACCTCCCGTTCCGATAATGGTATCAACAGATGACAAATCCTTGCCTGTCTGGTAGAAAAGCGTACCCAGAGGCGTATACACTGATTCGATTTTCCCTGCATGCCTGTCCACTGCCACCTTCACCGCTGCCGCGGCAAGACTTTCATCGAAGCTCACTTCTTTCTCTGTATCAGCCAACATATCAATGTTCCCACTCAGCATACTGCAGCGCTCTTCGATATATTCATATGGTTCCCCGGACAGCTCATTCAACGTCATGAGTCCTACCGATTCCTTCAGAGATTCAGCGCTGACACGCATGCCCAGATCTCCTTCAACCGTCCTCTTCAGGAATGGCTCCACTAGACCCTTCATCACCGCCCCCGGACGCGTCGGATAGCCATCGCAAGCAGAATGAACGTCTGTTGTGGCACCCCCGATATCGATCACCAGCAGCGGGCCCCAGCCTTTGTGCCGGTCTGTTCCACCCGCCAGTAGCTCCGCCGCTCTTAGGACAGCCATCGGGGTGGGAATGATTTCCTTTGATAGTTTTTCCTTAACTTCACCCAGCCCCTTGGCCTCTATGATCTTTTCCATGAAAATTTTTCGTATGGCATCTCTCGCCGGTTCAATCTGGATTTGGTTCAGTTCCGGCATCACATTGTCCGTAGTCTTGTAATACACACCATTTTCTTCAAAGATTGCTTCCAGATCATCACTAGCATTTTTATTGCCTGCTGCGACATAAGGTATATGACCAATGGCTCCGCTTACCTTTTTGGCATTGTGTATGATGCATTCATTGTTTCCGCCATCTGTTCCACCAGACAGCAGGATGATATCCGGATTCAACGCTTCAATCCGTGTCACGTCCCCAGATGTCAGTTTCTGGCTGAATACGCCCATCATTTTTGCCCCGGATCCCAGACAAACCAGCCTCGCAGCCTCGGCTGTGAGCTGTTTCACCAGTCCGGAAGCCACCATTCTTAAACCGCCGGCCGCACTACTGCATACCAGACAGTCAATCACTTCATACTCAGCATCGGCCATCTGGGCTTGCACTTTCGCAAGCGCCTTTCCATATCCGAGCATGATATCCGTTTCAACAGTCGTCCTAGTCTTGGAAGAACATACGATTCGCTGATTGTTCCGGTCTACCACTGTCACTTTTGTATAAGTACTCCCGAAATCAATAAGCAGAATACACTCCATCCGTCCTGCCTCCTTTCAGCACTATGTTCAAGCGCAAATCCCTGGTCAGGTCATCGATGGCGGTATCGGGATGGGTGCCCGGAGGATAGACCCGGTCAAAGCCCATCTCAAAAAAACGCCGTTTCACATCTTCCCAATCCTGCTTGCCAACTACCAGATTTCCGCCCACATAGAGCAAAATATCTTCTATGCCCGATTCAACGCATTTGTCTTTCAGGCCTCTGCAGTCCATCTCACCGTGACCATACAATGAAGATACGAGCATGGCATCCGCTCCCGTTTCGATAGCCGCATTGATAAAATCCTCCTGCGAACTTAAAACCCCTATGTTCACTACCTTGAAACCCGCTTCACTAAAAGCATGGTCCAGAATCTTATTGCCTACTGAATGACAATCTGCTCCAATTACTCCCATAACCAGTACTGCGTTCATTTGATTTTCCTCCTACTTTCGCTGGGTTTCACATCCAATGGATTCCCATTGGTGTCCAATTGCCACTATAGTAGCACCATTGGCCCCGTTGGTCAACGAATAATTATAGCAGACAACCCCCTATGTTGACTGTTTTATGAGCCGTTTTTATAATTGGCACCCTCAATAACTAATTAGTAAAAAGCAATTTGGTGAATTGGAGCCCTCCTGCCGATAAGCGCTCTTCCATTTTATCCTTATTCTGTGCTTCTTTTACCAAAATTCTGACGCATATGCACCCTACCTCGATTTGTTCCCTTTTAGAATTGGACCCTGCCGAATTTTATCAAAAAAAAACCACATTCATTTACCATGAATGTGGTTTGAGCTTCTTACTCTTAATCTATTTCTCTATTTCCTATCTGTTCTCCACTAGCCTAGCTATGATGGGTTTGACGGTGCTGTCATCCAAATGGTAATCAAAACGAATGACATCCTTGTCCTCTCCTACAATATCATTGATTTCTTTCAGCCGCCCAGGGGATACAATCGCGACATCGGCGTCTCGCAGAAATCTTTCAAGAACATTCCTATCCCGTGATTTCGTAGACCTAAGCTTCAAATTGTTCAGGCCTGCCGTCTTTAACGCCAATTCCACTTTATATGAAAATTCCTCTGACAGGCAAGCAAGACCAAATCGGGTTTCTTCAGGGTACCTAGCAATCTTAACGATGGTACCCAGATCGGGGCTTATCGCTACACCCATGACCTTCTTCTTAATCTCATGTTTACATAGAATTTCCTTTACTTCATTGACGTGATTGAATGTAGGAACAATCACTTTGGCTTTTTTAACAGCATGCCGTGTACTGTCGGACATTTCAGCAAGCTCCGATACCGTCAATGGCAAGAGCTTGAAATGCGTCTTTTCCGAGAGTTGGTCCGCAAAGCTTCTGGCCTGCTCGATGTTGCATTCGACAAAAATAGCCTGAGTCTCAGAAAGATACGCTTCCTTTTCCTGAACGCGCGACCGAACTATATCCAGAAAATCCGCAGTCGGGATGTCACGCTCAAAAGCAGATTCAATGGCTAGGTCCACAAGCTTTAATACGCTTTCCTTGTCCGTGAACGTTTTCCAGCCAGTGGTGTCATCAGCCACAAATGTGCCTTTGCCCTGGTGGGAAATCAGAACACCCTCCTGTTCTAGCAGATTATATGTATGACTAACAGTTTTCCTGCTGACGTTGATTTCAGAGGCCAGTTCCCTCTCCGTAACCATGCGATCGCCCAGCTTTAGTTCACCGCAGCCAATTGCCTTAATGATTTGATTCTTCAATTGTAAATAAAGTGGAATCCCGCTTTTTCGATCTACTTGGATTGGCATTCGATCCCTCCTCGCCATATATTTCGCATCACGCAATGCCGCTCGAATTCTCAGAGCTACTGTTTCTGCGACGAAATTCGAGTGTTCGATTTACACTGGATTCATTGTACCATATAACGCTCGACCAAGCATACGAAAGAACGCTCGGAACCACTACCGTTTAAAACTTAGTATTTTATTTACACACTACCTTGCATTCCGATGTACCCTGTGTTATATTGTAGTTGTAAGGAGGTAGTCACATGAATATACAATTTAAGAAGGGCGTCCTAGAACTCTGTGTCCTTAGCACCCTGTCCCACAAGGACTGCTATGGATATGAACTGGTCCAAACCCTCTCGGCAGACATTAAGATATCAGAAGGTACCATCTATCCGCTACTCAGGCGTCTGAAGAATGACGGCTACGTTGAAACTTATCTTCAGGAGTCATCCGGTGGCCCCCCACGAAAGTATTACAAACTGACCCAGGAGGGTGCGGCGATGGAAGCATCGCTGCAGGATGAATGGAAGAGATTTGCACGAGCCGTTGAACATTTGATAGAAGGAGGTGGCTTGCATGAATAAAGAGACGTTTCTAAAAGAAATACAAAATCAGTTTTCCTTTCTGTCGCAGGAGGAGCTTCAAGAAATCCTAAGTGACTACAAGGAACATTTCGACATAGGTAAGCAAGAAGGCCGTAATGAAGACGACATCGCCAAATCGCTTGGGGATCCTAAGACTCTGGCCAAACAATATCGGGCAGAATTCCATATCGAGGCCGCCAAAAAGAATGCCACGGCTGGCAACCTCGCCCGCGCCGTATTGTCCGCCATCGCGCTGGGATTGTTCAATATCATCATCATGCTTGGCCCCATTGTAGCCGTGTTCGCTGTCATACTGGCCCTGTTCGTTGTGGCTCTGGCCTTCATTGGTTCAGGCATCGCCATCTCGGCGACGTCTATCCCCATGTTTGCCGGTATCATGACTGCAACCGCCATGATGGGCGGAATTGCACTGAGCGCATTTGGTGTCGCCCTTTTCGTCATCGCGCTGGGCGCCGGCAAACTGTTCGGTTCTCTGCTGATCAAGTATCTGCAGAAAAACGTTGAAATCATTAAGAATCAATAGGAGGTGCAACGATGAAAAAAATACTAGGCATAGCCCTAATCATATTCATGGTCGCCTCGATAGCGACCGCAATTCTAGCCATGCAAGTTGTAGGAGAAGGAAGAATCGACGTAAACGACTTTTTTGACGGTCACGTCCGATGGAACTGGAATAACGAAGAAGACACACTACACTGGAACTGGAACGATGAGAACGAGACTTACGTCGAAATTGAGGAGCAGCTGGCGACACTGCCGCTGTCCGCAGGGGATACGGTCCGAGTTAGCACGGCCTACGGCCGGATCTTGGTACAGGAAAGCGCGACACTCAAGGATCAGGTGGAATTTTCTCTGAGCGGCCGCATGCCCGCCTCCAGAACATGGTCTGTCTCCTCTGAAAAAGAAGGTTCTACCGCAAACTACCGTCTGGACATCCCTGAAATCCACTTCGCCCAAGATTGGGATGAACCTGGTGATCTCTTCCTAACAGTAACCGTCCCTACAGGTATGGTTCTCGATCTGGATCTGAGTACTAATCTAGGAGAAATCGTTGCTGAAGGCAACTACGGAGACGTAGATATTGAAAACAACCTCGGTGCGCTGCGTTTCAAAGGAACAGTCGATGATTTGGCTTTCCATCTAGATCTGGGTGATGCAGACATCGAAGTAGTTGATTTCGGTAGCATCACAGGCTCCGTAAATCTAGGCAGCATTGATCTGACGGTGGACGATGACATCGAGGGCAAACACTATATCGCAGAAACCGGGCTAGGTTCCGTTAAGTATCATGGTGACTTTTATGATACAATGAACGGAGAGAGAGTCGAACTCAGAACTGACCTGGGAGATATTCAATTATGGAGGAAAGATATTCATGAGTAAAAAACTGTATCTGTCCCAGACAGATAAAAAAATCGGCGGAGTGTGCGGAGGCCTGGGTGAATACCTGGACGTAGATCCCACAATCATCCGCATCATCTGGGCATTGCTGATCTTTTCCGGCGTTGGTCTACTGGCCTATCTAATTGCTTGGCTGGTCATTCCTAACGGCGTCAATCTGGATTAAACGAGGAGGGGGACAATGAGCAAACGACTGACCAAAGGTTCTGAACCCATATTGGGTGGAGTAGCAAGCGGATTCGCTGAGTTCTTCAACGTTGATCCGCTACCCATCAGGCTTATGCTGGGGGCCATGATGTTCCTGAACATCTTCACCGGTTTCGCCTACATTGTTTGCTGGGTCGTCATGCCTCAATATGAGGGAACCATCATGGAGAACCGAGACAAGACCAAGAGCGGGCTGGCCATTCTGGGGCTGGGTATTCTGCTGCTGCTGAGGAACTTCTTCCCGCAACTCACCTTCACGGTGATTGCAGCTTGCGCACTCATCGGATTGGGCATCTACCTGATCATCAAAAACAAATAATTGTTAGACAAAAAAAGGAAAGGCTATGGCCCAATGTCACCAACTTAAGGGATATTGACATTTTAAAGGCGTTGTAGTAGCTAAAATGCAATCTAAATTACAGGAAAGTCAGTGGAAACTATGGCTTCCTGTAATTTTTTAGTGTATAATGTAGTGTGAAGAATACATCTATATAACTTGAAATCACTGGATTAACTGCACTATTGTAGTGGGAGGTAATGGGCGCATGTATGTTAGATCTTGGAAAAAAGGCAACAAACTGTATGCAAGCATAGTAAAATCCGTTCGTGTCGGCAAAAAAGTCAGGCAAGAAACGGTAGCCTATTTGGGCGTGATTACCGAAGAGCAGCTTCCGTATCTGAAAGCTGCCTATGCCAAGAACAAACCCCGGCTTGTCTATGATGATGATACAAGGGGATAATGAATGAAAAGTCCGTTCTATAAGAGACTGCTTGCCATCAGTAACCGTTTGTGCACGGATTACATTGAAACGATTAGGTCGAAGAGAAGCGATTTTACCAGACTAAGGAAAGTAAGCCTGCACGACCTTTTTCTCCAAATGGTCGCGAACAAAGGCAAATCGCAGAAGAATGAATTGTACGACTATTACAGTGAGGTGAAAGCATCGATGGATGTATCAGCAACAGCGTTCTACAACGCACGCATGAAATTCAATCCAGAGGCATTACTGACGATTATGCAGGATTTGACGAAAGAAGAGTATGAGAATCCTGTGGATTTGGTAACGTTGAACGGTTACTATGTCATGGCTGTCGACGGCAGTGATTTTTTGCTGCCAAACACTGAGAAAATAAGAGAGAAATATGGATACTGCACGAATCAAAAAGAACACCAAGGTCAAGCCATGTCTTCAATTTCTACGATTTTCGACTGCATCAACAAACTATTCCTGGATGTATCAATCAATCCCTACAAGTACTCTGAGCACTCTTCAGCATTGAATCATTTGGCGACAGTGGATCGACTATTGCCTGAGGACGCCAAGTATCTATGTATATTTGATCGTGGTTATGCGGGCATCCGGATCATAGATCAAATCATGGAACGCCATCAGAAGTTCCTTATCCGCTTGACCGCAAATTCATTCAAGAGAGAGCAGGAACAGCTAAGTTTAGAAAGCCCTGATCAATGGATAGACATCAAGTATGACCGAGCCCGAACAAACTGGCACAGGAAAGACTTCCAGTTCTGCGAGAAACTTCTGAACACAACCTACCATTTGCGTTTTGTCAGGGTGTATTTTGAAGACCAAAAAGGAAACGAAGAATATAGCACATTTATCACCAACCTCCCCGAAGATGAGTTTGATACGAATGCAATCGCAGAACTCTACTATGTTCGGTGGGATATCGAGACGAGTTACAGATCATTGAAATCGCAACTGCGAGTTGAGGAATTCAGTGGGAATAGAGATGTTCTGATCAGACAGGATATCTATGCGGGTGCTATCGTATATAATGCTGTATCCATGTCGATAACCGAAAACAAAAAACACCAACCTGCTCCGCATGAGCGCTACAAGTATGATATGCAGATTAACCGCAATTACGCCATTGGCGTACTTTAGAAAGACTTACTCAAGATGTTCGTTTTATACAGAGACAAGAAAGCTGTAAAAAAGGTTCAGCGCAGGTTTGAGAAAAATATCGTCAAGTATTCATGCCCGGTTCGGAAAGAACGTTCTAATTTGCGCATTACCATAGGCAATGGAAAAAATAAGCACTCTTATCGAAGAAGCTATTAAGTTGGCCTTTCAATAGACTTTACCCAGCCGCATTCAGCGGCTATTAATTATGCGAAGATATAAAAAAGTCACTCTGTGATATGGAGCGTTTTCCATAACACAGAGTGATCATTTTTTCAATATTGCTTAAGTTGATGACATTGGGCTATGGCCTTTCCTTTTTGAATACAGATTCCAATTCTTGTACAAACCGTTCCAGATTCCCTTCATAGCGAATGAGATGAACATCCAGTTCACTGGCACGAGCCCTCACGGAGCTCTTGTCCGGCCATTGGGTGACCACCATAATACGGATAGCTGAATCGCCGCCTAGCCCTTCCGCACTGACTATCAGCTCATTGAGGTCCTTTTCAGCATACTTAGAGCTATCCTTGCAGGAAATCAATACTAGCTTTTCCCGGTAGACGGCCAGTACATCGATCTCGTTGTTGACCCGTTGCTGCCTGTCGTCCCAAAAGAAACTCACGCCACCTTTCACGTCATCCAGGAAGGCCAGCTTCTTCATGCCATAGAATGTCACAGCCTCCAACCAGAAGCCGTACCCCATGATGTATTGCTTGTAAGTTTCCTTGTGGAAGGATAGCAGATATTCGTATTT
This sequence comes from Clostridia bacterium, assembly GCA_030625965.1. Lineage (GTDB taxonomy): Bacteria > Bacillota > TC1 > TC1 > UBA5767 > UBA5767. The sequence continues at coordinate 20,297 of DAOUPV010000001.1, read as the reverse complement.
CGAGGTTTTCTTGAACTTGGCGATCCGACACGTATGCAACTGGACCAGATATTCAAGCACCAGTCCATGCTCCTTCTTGTTCAGACGGTGGGTACTAAGAACCACTAGGTTGTTTTTCAGATGCTGGTCCAAGGTGCGCATGATGGACTTGGTTTTTAGGATTCTATTGGTCCTCATCCATAAATCGTGGTGCGATATCTGCCATTTGAGCAGGTGCTTGATGGGCAGGGACTCAAATATCTCAGTGGATTGGGCATATACGCTGCCACCGCCACTTTCCACAAAGTCCTCTACCTGCAGGTCCACATCCTCTATCTCTATGCTGATACACTCTCCCTGGTCTATGATGACCGCTCGTTCGTCCCGTTCAGAAAAAACAAAAATGGGAATCTCAAATTCAGGGGCGATCTCCCGTAACAGCATGGCCGCCACCGGATGACCGTTGGACAAGTCCAAGATGACATCACTTTCCTTCTGCATCAGTTCCTGGACACTCTGACGCAATTTCTTACAGTCGTAAAAGTCCATCTGGGAGGAAATCACTTCAATCTCTGGATAGAGGTTGTTGAAAAACATGGTCACGTTCTCCAAATCCTCCAAATCCTCCTCTGAACCGGAATGCAACAGATAAATTCTTTCCGGGCTCAACGCCTTGGCCGCGACCAGGGTCGAGATGTTCCGGTGGTTGATCAAACATAGCAATGCTGTCATAGTGCCTCCTTGTATCTAGCAGTACATTCTTTACAATTAGAGAAAAATCCCCATATTCCTGCTTTTTTCTTAACACACCCATATGTAAAAAAACAGGCAGCGGACCATATGGTCCCGCTGCCTGTCACTTTTTTAAAATTCAGGTGGCATATTTAGCATCTCTTCATAGTTGTAGACCGGTCCATCCACACACATATAATGGGACCCCACCTTGCAGTGACCGCACTTGCCGGAACCGCAACGCATATGAGTTTCCAGGGTGGTCAGGATGTCCGTACCCTTCATGCCCAGGGCCAGGAGGTCTTTGGAAACCTTCTTGATCCTTCTGGGTGATGCACAGATGACCGCCGTGGTGTTCTGCCACGCCAGTCCTAGGTCTGGTAACAGGTCATTGATATATCCCGTGTAGGCATCGATCTCGTCTGAAGGATATTTTAATGAGTATTTCACTACTACACCAGGAATCTTGCTCCACTCTTCCAGGTCATCCGTCAGAACCAATCCGTAATCATGCAGCGCACTGGCCATGATCACGATCTTGCCGAATTCTTCTCGATTCTCCATGATCTGTACAATCATGGTACGAACCGGTGCAAGTCCTACTCCGGATCCCACAACCAGGATATCCCGGCCTTTGATTTCCTCATAGGGGAAGGATTTACCGAATGGTCCACGAAGGCCCACCTTGTCTCCCGGTTGCATAGCATGCAACTTCTCAGTTACGCTACCAACTTTCTTGATGCAGAAATCAAAATGATCACGTTGTGAAGGACCGAACGGAATTGAGATGGCCACTTCACCGACACCGAAGACACTAATCTCGAAGAACTGTCCTTTGAACTTGAAGTTCTTGTGCAGTTCCTTGTCATCGTACTCCAGGAAAAAGCGCTTGATGTCCGGTGTCTCGTCCACCATCTTGGTGATGGTGGCTACATCCGGCATGTACAAGCTCTTGTGCATGGCGATGTCATTTTCCGGTCGCTGATAGGCGATTTCCGTAATCTGAGACACTAGCAACTTAGCATCAGGCTTCTTGGCTGCTTCCTGTATCCGTTCGATGATTTTCAGAATAGAAATGTTGGTCGGACAGGTAGCAATGCAACGACCGCAACCGGTGCAACCCTTGTAACCAAATCGTTCTTCGATGTATTTCAACTTATCGTATATACGGTAACGCGCTCTGGAAACGTTGCTTCTCGGGTTATGGTCCCCTGCATTACGGGTGAAATGCGCGCTCTGGCAAGAATCCCAATAGCGAACGCGACGTCCTGCGTCACCTTCCACTTCCTCCACCACATTGAAACAGGTGCAGGTAGGACAGACAGAAGTGCAGCCCGTACAGCTGATGCAGGCGTGGGCTTCTTCTTCCCAGAAATCCGCATCAAAGGTCTTGGACAGCTCTTCTCCGATGTTACTCAGATCCAACTGTACCTGGAAACCTTCTTTCACCTTTTGTTCCAGTTCATCTTTCTTCTCAGCCGACAAAGCCTGTGCTTCGTGGCGACGCAGATAGTCATGGCCCCAGGCAATCAGCCGGTCTCCCTTATCAGTGGCGCTTTCCACCAGATAACAATCTTCAAGTTCGGTCAGAACAAGATCGTGCCCTGCTTTGGAAAACGGTCCCACACCCTGGGAAGAACAGAAACAGTTCTTGCCGGACGTAAGGCAGTTCAAAGCCACCACGGTGGTCGCATCGCGACGCGCCCGGTAATTGGTATCTTCAAATTCACCCAGGTAGAAACGGTCCGTGTAGAAAACACCGTAGGTGTCACAAGCACGGATGCCGAAAAGGATCTTTTTCTCCACGCCGGTACCCGCTTCATTATTCACTTCGAAGGTACCATCTTTCTTTTCCCAGGAAAAGAGAGCTTCTTTTTGCTCGAATAGGAATTCCTTTACTGGCAGAGCCAGGTTGATGTAATCCAACTGCGGCTCATCGCCATTCCAGGGAAGCAACATTACGTTGTCTTTCTGGCCGTAGGGGACTAGCAACTGCTGCTGCTTGTTCCAGACACCCAGGAGATTGTTCAGGTTATCTTTGCTCAGTTTGTAAATCATTATGCCACCTCAATTCTGACTGCCGTTACTTTATATTCCGGAATCTTGGTAACCGGATCTACTACTTGGCTAGTCAGTTTGTTGACAGGTGATTCCGCGAAATGGAAGGACATGAACACAACACCTTCCTTTATGTTATCAGTAATCACTGCCTTGGCTGTAATCGAACCTCTTCTGGAACTGATCTTGACCATCTGGTGGTCCCACAATCCCATCTTCTCCGCATCGGCCTTGTTAATTTCCACGAAACCTCCCGGGTATTCTCGGTCCAACGTCCAGACCTCACGGGTCATAGTACCGGTATGGTAATGGTGATGCACTCGGCCAGTGGTCATAATCAGGGGATACTCTTCGTCCGCTTGTTCTCCTGGTTCCTCATAGGGAGTGACCGTCATCAGGCCTTTGCCTCGGATGAACTTGTCCTTGTGCAGATATTGGGTTCCCGGATGATCGAGATTCGGGCAGGGCCACTGCAAACCGACATCCTGGATGCGTTCATACGTGATGCCGCCATACTGGGGCACCAAGGTATTGATCTCATCCATGACAGCCGATGGGTTCTCATAGCTACCTTCGTAGCCGAACATTTGCATAAGCTCTGCGAGAATCAACCAGTCCGGCTTGGATTCACCTATGGGTTCCAGTGCTTTATGGATGAGCTGCGCCCTACGTTCCGTATTGGTGAAGGAGCCGTCTTTCTCCAAGAAGCTGGCTCCCGGCAATACGACATCCGCGTACTGTGCGGTTTCGCTCAGGAATATGTCCTGCACCACCATGAAATCCACTTTTTCTAAACAGTGCATCACGTGCTGCTGGTCCGGATCAGACAATACAGGATTTTCACCCATGACGTACAGTGCCTTCATTTTACCTTCGTCGATGCGGTCGAACATCTCAGGAATCTTGTTGCCATCAAAGCAGGAGAAATCACCCCATACTTTGCCATACTTTTCCTTGGTTGCCGGATCGACTGCCTTTTGGTAACCGGGCAATACGTTTGGCAATGCACCCAGATCGCAGGCACCCTGTACGTTGTTCTGTCCCCGCAAGGGATTTAGGCCAGTGCCTTCCCTACCGACGTTGCCGGTGATCATCACCAGATTGGCCAGAGACGCTACATTCTTGGTCCCCGTCTTATGCTGGGTGATACCCATGGCATACAAGACAGAACCTTTGTCGGCTCCAGCAAATCCCCTGGCGATATTTTCAATGGTTTCCGCCGGGATGTTGGTGATTTCTTCCGCCCATTTGGCGGTGCAATCTTTGACGGATTCTTTAACCGCCTCAAAGTTTTCCACTCTTTCGGCCACAAACTTATGGTCGTAGAGGTCTTCTTCAATGATGATGTGAATAAGCGCGTTCACGAAAGCCAGGTTTGTACCAGGCTCGATTTCTGCATATTCATCGGCGAATTCAGCCAGACGGATGCGTCTGGGATCCACCACATATAGGCTAGCCCCTTTTTCCTTTGCTTCAAAGACTCTGGTTGCCACCAATGGATGTTGCTCCGTGGTGTTCGAACCGATTACTAGAATCGAATCCGCTTGAGAAATCTCAGAAATCGCATTGGTCATTGCTCCACTACCGAACGCTGCGGCCATACTGGCCACTGTGGGGGAGTGTCACAAACGGGCGCAATGATCTATACTGCTGGTCTTCAGGGACATACGGGCCAGTTTGGCCATCAGGAAGTTTTCCTCATTGGTGCACCGGGCCGAAGAAAATACACCGATAGCATCAGTGTTGTCACCGCCGGTCATGGCTCTGGTGAAACCCTCCTTGACCGTTTTGTAGGCTTCTTCCCAAGATGCTTCCCTAAACGTGCCGTCATTGTTCTTGATCAAAGGTTTGGTCAATCGTCTTGGACTACGCACAAAGCTGAAACCGTGCCAACCCTTGGCACACAGCTTGCCATCACTGACAACGTGTCCCCCCTGGGGTGTAACACCCAGGATCTCATCACCTTCAATATTTACGTACAGGCCACAGCCACACCCGCAATAGCCGCACGTGGTTAATACTCTTTTCAATAGAATCACCCCATTGTCATAATATCATACCCTACCATTATCCATTAAGGTCTTCGTCTTTGTAAAGCGAGGGGCCCGCTTAAGAAAGTTATCTTTTTCACAAACTCTTCCTTCTTGCCCCATTCTATGCTACCTCCGATTGTAGGAACCGGGTGGCTATGCTATTCTAAGGAAAAACCTATGAGGAACTGATATGATACTAACTATCGCTCTAATGATTATACTGGGACTTGCGAGCAACCGCTTGCTGGAAAAAATCAGACTACCCGGATTGCTGGGAATGATCCTGCTGGGCATCCTGCTCGGCCCCTACGGGCTGGACCTGCTGTTTCCGACTTTCGACCTGAACACACAATCCCTATTGTCTGGCGAACTCCGGATGATCGCTCTCATCATCATTCTTTTGCGGGCCGGTTTGGGTATCCACAAGGAAGCCATCCGAAAGGTTGGCGGTATCGCCATCAGGATGAGCTTCATACCTTGCCTGATGGAAGGATTCGCCATAATGGTTCTGGCTATGTGGCTCTTCGATTTTCCGCTGGCTACCGCCGGTATGCTGGGCTTCATCATCGCAGCAGTGTCACCGGCAGTCATCGTACCACAGATGTTGGACCTGATTGGCAAGGGCTGGGGCAAGGACAAGGAGATTCCGACCCTGATCCTGTCCAGCGCTTCCATCGATGACATCTTCGCCATCACGCTGTTCGGCGCGTTCCTGGGCCTGGCAGGAGGTGCTGGTGGTTCCTTTGGCATACAGTTGCTGCGGATTCCGTTGTCCATCGTATTGGGAATCGGGCTGGGTCTGATACTGGGTGCACTGCTTCTCTATCTCTATCATAAGATTGAGATGCGCAATACGGAGAAAGTCATGCTTCTTCTTGGTGTTTCTTTCTTCTTCCGGGAACTGGAGACAGCCGTCGGCCACCTGATACCCATCGCCAGCCTGCTGGGCATCATGACCATCGGCTTTATAATGCTCAACCGTAAACCCGAGATATCCTTGGAACTCTCCAGCAAACTGGCCAAGCTCTGGGTTTTCGCCCAGATTCTGCTATTCGTACTAATCGGGGCCAGTGTTAACATCCAGGTTGCCCTTGATTCCGGGCTCAAGGGACTCTTGATCATCCTTGTTGGACTATGTTTCCGCACCCTAGGCGTGCTGCTTTCTCTGATGGGTTCAGAGCTGAACACGAAAGAGCGAACATTCTGTGCCTTCTCTTTTCTGCCAAAAGCCACAGTCCAAGCCGCCATCGGTGCCATTCCTCTGGCTTACGGAATAGCTGGAGGAGAGATCATCCTGGCCGTCGCCGTCCTTTCCATCCTCGTAAGCGCCCCACTCGGTGCTCTCCTAATCCGCAAGACAGCACCTATATTACTGAACAGAAAACAAAAAGAGGATTCAGCCTGATGGCCATGAATCCTCTTTCCTATTTTCCTGCTACATTTTCCAGAATCTCAAAACGCACACCGGCCACTTCCACCACGTCGTGCTTGGCGAGCGGTGCCGAAACCGGCGTTACCGCCAAGGTACGCATCAGCGCGCCTATATCCTCCTCGGCCACCCGGTCCATCGCGCGGACCTTGACCCCTGCGAACTTTCCATCTGTTACTCTCAGATAGGTTTTCAACATGCGATAGGGCAGATTCAGACGCCCAATGGCATATTCCTCGCCACGAGAGCAATTGTTCCCCTCCCAGTCGTAAACCGTATCATCATCATGGGTTATGTCCACCTGGCAGCGCATACCGCAGTTGATGCATTCCACTTGGGTTTCTTTCATCTCATTTCTCCAAAAAAAGCAGCCTTGCGGCTGCTTTTCAAGCTTACTCTTTAATAAATGCTTCGTACTCTTCTTCAGACATCAGACCGTCCAAATCAGAAGCTTCCTTCATATCGATCACGACCAACCAGCCGTCACCCATCGGGTCAGAGTTAATCAACTCCGGCTCGTCCAACAATGCTTCGTTGACTTCAAGAATCGCACCGGTTACGCCAGCGTAAACATCGGATACCGCTTTAACGGACTCGATGTTCGCCATGCCGTCGCCTTTGCTAAAAGAATCGTCAACTTCAGGCAGTTCAACGAATACAACGTCTCCCATAGAATCTTGTGCGTAATCACTAACGCCCATGGTAACTTTGTTTCCGTCAACTTTAACCCATTCATGGTTTTTCGTGTACTTAATCATTTTGGTTTCCTCCAAATAAATCATTTCTGTCTGTATTATACATTTTTCTATCCAATATTCAATCGGAATCCGAAAATATGTCGGAAATATTTTAAAAAAGGGCAAAAAATGCCCGGTGGCTTAAAATAATGAATCACGCTACAGGCAGAATCCATGGTGTTCGGTCTAGATATTGAAGAATTTACGGCTATTCGCCTCCAGAACCCGTTCCAGCTCCTCCAAGGGGATTCCCTTGATTTCACCGACCTTTTCAGCTACCAGAGCCACATTTCTTGGTTCGTTGGTCTTGCCCCGGTACGGTTCCGGCGTCAGATACGGACAATCGGTCTCAACCATAATTCGGTCCAGTGGCGTCTCAAGCACCACTTCACGCAGCTTTCGGGCATTCTTGAAAGTGACGGGACCCGCAAAGGATATATAAAGCCCCAGCTTCACACATTCACGCATGAATTCCACGCTGCCAGAAAAGCAATGCATGACCGCATTCCCACTGATGGGATTCTCCCTTAGGATTTCCAGCATATCGCCGTGCGATTCACGGTTGTGAATAATCACCGGGAGAGAAAGCTCGTTGGCCAGACGTATCTGGTCCACGAACACCTCTTTCTGCACTTCGCGGGGGGACAGATCGTAATGGTAGTCCAGGCCAATTTCTCCATAAGCCACCACTTTTTCCTGGCTCGCCAGTCGACGCATCTCATCTTTGAAAGCATCACCGTAGTCCTTCGCGTCATGAGGATGCAAACCTACCGCCGTGTAAACATTGTCGTAGGTATTGGCCAAATCCACACCTTTTATGCTGCTTTCCAGGTCATAGGCCGCGTTGACGACCAAACCTACATTGTCCGCCTGCGCCCTAATAAGAATATTCTGCGCCTGTTCGTATAGCCTGTCGTCGTTCAGGTGGACATGGGTATCTATCCACATGCTAGCCCACCTTGCTGCCACTGGGAATGTCTGAATCCACTGTCAACAGTGTCATCTGCTTTTTATCCGAGGTGGAGGCTGCAAGCAGCATACCCTGAGACTCGATGCCACGCAATTTGGCCGGTTTCAGATTGGCCACGATGATGATCTTCTTGCCGATCAACTCATCTGGTGCATAGTGTAGCGCTATCCCAGCCACAATGATTCTCTTCTCTTCCCCGACTTGCAATGAAAGCTTCAGCAGCTTGTCCGTCTTCTCTACTTTTTCTGCAGCAACAATCTCTGCTACCTTCAGTTCAGTCTTGAAGAATTCGTCAAAGCTGATTAGATTGGCGCCTTCCTCGGCAGCTTCCTTCTTGCTCTCTTTCTTGCTATCTTTCTTGCTATCTTTCTTGGATTCTTTTTTAGGTTCTTGCGTCTCCTCGACCTTCAATGCTTCCTTTGCATCGATCCGGGGGAATATTGGATCTTTGCGTCTTACTTTGATGCCTTGGATGGCAGCACCGAAATCGATGCTGTCCCAGGACTTCAGTCCCAGCTCATCGATACCCAGCTGATCGAACACTTTGGCAGGTGTTGCTGGCATGAAAGGAGATAGATAGATCGTAGCCACCCGAATGGTCTCAGCCAGGTTGTACATCACGGCATTCAGTTTTTCCGCCTTGCTTTCATCCTTGGCCAGGGCCCAGGGTGCCGATTCCTCGATATACTTGTTTCCTCTGGCTATGATTTTCCAAACCTCCTGCAGCGCTTTACCGAACTGCAGATTGTCCATGTTGGCTACATAGGCCTCCTTGATATCTCCGGCCAGGTCTGCAAATTCCTTGTCTACGTCATCTTCTGACGTTTTCTCGGGTATGATGCCGCCGCAAAATTTATCGATCATGGACGTGGTCCTTGACAGCAGGTTGCCGTAGTCGTTGGCCAGGTCCGTGTTGGTCCGGAGCACTAGTGCTTCCTCCGAATAGTATCCGTCTTCACCAAAGGGCATTTCCCTCAGCAGGAAGTAGCGGATGGCATCGGAGCCATACTTATCAATCAGAGCTGTGGGATCCACCACATTGCCCTTGGATTTACTCATCTTTCCGCCATCCAACAAGAGCCAGCCATGGGCGAACACCATATCCGGAATCTTGATATCTGCCGCCATCAGGATGATGGGCCAGATGATGGTATGGAACCGCACGATATCCTTGCCTACTAGGTGGACGATCTCATCGTTCTCCTGCCAGAACTTCTGGTACAGCTCTCCCTCGTTCAGGTAGTCCAGCGCGGTTAAATAATTGGTCAGCGCATCAAACCAGACATAGATTACGTGCTTGTCGTCGATGGGCACCGGAATGCCCCAGTCGAAAGTAGTTCTGGATACACAGAGGTCTTCCAATCCGGATTTCAGGAAACTAAGCATCTCGTTCTTTCTGGTTTCCGGCCGGATGAAATGCGGATGCGACTCGATATAGGCGATCAGGTCATCTGCATATTTGCTCATCTTGAAGAAATAGGACTCTTCGCGCACAACATCCACCTTGCGGCCGCAGTCTGGACAGTGTCCCTCCTCCAGTTGACGCTCGGTGAAGAAGCTTTCACAAGGCGTGCAATAGAAACCTTCATACTCCGACTTGTAGATATCTCCTTTTTCGTAGATCTTGGTGAAGATTTTGGATACCGTCTCGTAATGACGCTTCTCGGTGGTGCGGATGAAATCATCATACTCGATATCCAACTTCTTCCACAGTTCCTGAAAACCAGCTACGATTTTGTCCGTGTATTCGATGGGTTTCATGCCTGCCTGGGCCGCGGTTTTCTCGATCTTTTGTCCGTGCTCATCCGAGCCCGTCAGGAAAAAGGTATCGTACCCCAGCATCTTCTTGTAACGGGATAACGTGTCAGCCATGGTTGTGGTCAACGCGTGACCGATATGCAGCTTGTCACTCGGATAATAAATGGGTGTGGTTACATAAAATCGTTTATTGCTCATGGAAAATTCCTCCCTCTGTAACATTCCTTTGATTCTCTATATACTCTCGCCTCAAGCCCTTCTGGTGTACGAAGACGATGCCGGCACAGACCAGCAACAGGCCCAATAGCAGTTTTACGCTGAATTGTTCTCCGGGGATGAACAGCGAGGATAAAAACGCCCCCGCCAACGGAATCACGAAGCGGAACACCGCGACTTCCCCAGCCTTATGATATTTTAACACACTGAACCAAATGGAAAAGGCCAGCGCTGATAAAAGTGCCGCATAGAGGAACAACATCAGTGAGCGTCCTTCCAACTGCGCGGCTACATTCGCCACTTCTTCCCGGCCTAACCACAGCAGCACCAGGCTGCCGAAGGTCATCTGCGCTGCATTGAGCAGGAATGGATGTACCCCGTCAGACCATTTCTTGGTCAGAATATCCCCGATGGATGCGAACAGGCAACATACGATGATGAAGCCCTCCGCCGTCATGGAGAAATCCCAGTCGAAACCCGCTCCCCAATTCACGGCGATGATGCCCAAAAAACCCATCAGGATGCCGATCCACTTTCCCCAATTCAACCGGTCATCCGGTAAAAGGAAGTGGGCCAGGACCACCAGAAAGAAAGTCCCGCTGGCATTCAGTATTGCCGATTTCATGCCACTGGTCACGGCCAGACCGTTATAGAAGAAATAGTATAACAGTGTGGTCTGGAATAGACCGATTATGGCGGATCTTTTCAAATAATCCCTGCTTCTGGGTATTTTCAACCGCAGGAAGATGAGACTGATCAGCCAGATAATTCCGGCTGCCAGTAAAAAACGCAGCCCGGCAAAGGCCACCAGGCTTTTCGCCCCGGCGTTTACCAGGCCCATATCTTTAAAACAAATCTTCAGCACAGGATAGGCACTACCCCAAAGCACACAGGCCGTTACGGCAAGCGTGAACCCTCCGCGTCTGGATTTAATCCATTCACTCACTCTTTTTTTCTTCCTCGATATAGCGATTGTACAGCTCTCGCTTGCTTTCCTCGTATTTTCCGGCTACGTAGGTGGAGGCCGCCTTGACTCTCAGCCCCGCCTGGATAAGAGCTACCATCTCTTGATAGGCCTGCCCTGTTTCCTTATGGTCCGGCTTTGCACCGGCCAATACCAGCACCATCTCTCCTTTGGGTTCTTTCTCTTCGATTCCCAGTAACAGTTCCCCAAGGGTTCCTCTTCTGGTTTCCTCGTAGAACTTGGTCATTTCCCTAGACAGCGATGCTTCCCTGTCTCCAAGCATTTCGCGCATCAGTGTAAGATCCTTGGATACGGCATGCGGTGAGACGTAGAAAATCAGCGTCTCTTCCACCTGGTCCAGGTGTTCCAACATTTTCTTTTTATCACTTTTTTCCTTGGGCAAAAAGCCTTGGAAGCTGAAACGGTCCGCTGGCAATCCGGATACCACCAGTGCGTGCATTGCGGCCGAGCCGCAACCCACTGCCAAAACAGTGATTCCCTTCCCTATGGTTTCACGTACAAGGACATTGCCCGGATCGGAGATGCACGGTATGCCGGCATCGGTGATCACAGCCACGGTCTCTCCGGCAAGCATCCTGCTGACCAGTTCCGACGCCCGTTCTTTTTCATTATGTTTGTGGTAGCTGAGCATATGGGTTTGAATCTCAAACCGGTTGAACAGTTTCCTGCTCACCCGGGTATCCTCGGCCGCGACCAAATCCGCCTCCTGAAGCACCTTGATGGCCCGGGGCGTCATTTCTTCCAAATTGCCGATGGGTGTGGTTACCAGAATCAGTTGCCCTTTCTTATCCATCAAGCAGTCCTCCTTTTAGGACCCGCTCCAGCTCATGGCTGTAGCTTCCGTCGTCTTCATGCAGGATCAGAGGCTTCTCAACCTTCAATTCCCGGCCGGCATCCTTGCCACCCTGGAACAGAAACGCTCTGGCCCCCTTGTCCTTTTTGCTGTGGATCATGCGGATACGCAACGGATGGATCTTGCAATGCTCCGCCGCCTTCATGGCTTCCAGAAAACGTCCGACCGGGTAGATGCAGCAAAAATGGCCGCCGGGTCGCATGGTCCTGTAGGCTGTTTTGAACAGTTCGTCCAGGCAAAGCGTGACCTCATGCCTGGCCTGCACTTCGACCGGATGACGGCTCAGTATGGCCGCATCCTGACGGAAATAAGGCGGATTGCTTATTACCAGCTGAAAACGGTTTGAGAAACTGCTGTCCAGCTCCCGCACATCTCCGTGCAGAATCTCCAACTGTTTCAGCGCGTTCTCTTCACAGCTTCTTGCTGCCAGGCCGGCTAGTTGTTCCTGTATTTCCACCCCCACGATCTTCAGACTGTCGTCCTTTGACAGAAGTAGCAACGGAATCACCCCCGTACCTGTCCCAATATCCAGCACCTCGGCGTTCCTCCTAGGTCGGGCGAATGCCGCCAACAGCAGAGAATCCATATTGAATCGGTACCCCTCTTTGGGCTGGTAAATCTTGTATCTCTCGTTTATCCATTCCAAGGAACAGACATCTTTATTCATTCTTATTGCCTCTCACTTCGCTCAGGAAGCTCAAGCAGAACAGACAATCCTGGTTGGTATCCCGCACACCAGCAAAATGTTCCGGACAAATATGGAAACCTTCTTCGTATAGCTTCGTTAAATGCTCATGACTCTGGCCTTCTCTATCATCGTAGACCTTATTGAAAGCCTGTTTGTTTTTTTCCTCTAGCGCGTAGACCTGCATCTTAATCTCCGAAACTTCTTCCAGCAGATTCTTCAGCTGTTCTTCTAGGGCCAGAATTGATTCAGTTATTATCATTTCCGCCTCTTGGTGCCGGAGCTGCGCCATCTTTCCTGCCACCGCTGTTCTTGCTCTTGCCACGGAAATTTCGTTTCTTCTTCTTGGCCGGAGCGCCCTCCTGGGTTTTCTTCTCTGACTTCGGTGCTTCCTGCTGATTCTGCTGACCGGACTGATCAGTCTTCTTTTTGTTCCTGTTGCTTCTGCGGCGTCTGTTATTCCGGGATTTCTTCTTCTTCTTCTCTTCTTCGCTTAATTCTTTGCCGACCGCTTCCTTATTGTCACCCGGTTGGGCAGGTTTCTGCTTCTTGGGCCGCTCCTTTGAGGTGCGCGGTTCTTTTGCCTTACGCGGTTCGCGCGGTTTATCAGACGAAGATTTCATTCTGGTGTAACTGTCCGTTGAGGTCTGCTCCATCGGATCCAGCGGTGTAGTCTTTTCCACCATCTCCACGTCTTCCATAGTGAATATTTCTTTCTTGCCGTCGGCGAATTTGACGATGATCAGCTCCTGGAGCAGGTTGACTGTATCGATGACACCGACACCGAATAGGGTTTTCACCCGAGTGCCCTCACGAGGCATCTTCTTCTTCAATTTCTCGTAAGTTGCATTCTCGTACTTGAGGCAACACATGAGCCTGCCGCAAATTCCTGAAATCTTATTGGGGTTAAGCGAGAGGTTCTGTTCCTTGGCCATCTTGATGGACACGGTCTCAAAGTCTCCCAGGAAAGTGCTGCAGCACAATTCACGACCGCAGGATCCCAGTCCGCCAATCATTTTAGCCTCATCGCGTACCCCAATCTGTCTGAGCTCGATGCGTGTACGGAAAACGGAAGCCAGGTCCTTGACCAGGTTTCTGAAGTCCACTCGTCCTTCTGCCGTGAAATAGAAAATGATTTTGCTGCGGTCGAACGTGTACTCCACGTCGACCAGTTTCATCGGTAGACGATGCTCTTCCACCTTCTGGGCACAAGCGGCGAGCGCCTCTTTCTCGTCTGCACGGTTCTTCGCCAGCTGGGCTTTATCATCTTTGGTCGACTTACGGATGATCTTTCTCAGCGGTTGGTTTACTTCCTTCTCACCAATCCAACGAGGACCAACGACCGCCACGCCGTATTCCTTGCCCCGCACCGTCTCCACGATGACCTGGTCACCGGCTTTTATCTCCATATCGTCAGGGTCGAAATAGTAGATCTTACCGACTTCTTTGAAGCGTATACCCACTACTTTAACTTCTATCTTCTTATCCATGCTTCTAGTCCTTTCTACGCATTGGCTGCGATTCTCAGCCTTTGTAGCAATACATCTACTGTCATCCTTTTGTTGGCTCTTTGTTCCAAAGCCGCGATTGTCTCACTCATGAGATCCAACGCGGTCAGGATATACTCTTCATCCCAAACTGGTTCTTCGCTATCCAGCATCGGTTTAATTTTCTCATCGATGGAGCGCACCAGGGCGTCTCTTAGAAGCTTGCGCCAGTACCCGATGACCTGTGTGAGTCTATCGAGCTTTTCCAGAGACTGGGACAGGTCCCACAGTTCATGCGGTCTTTCCCGCACGGTTCTGTCTATCTCCGAAAAGTCCAACCAATCCATCATTTCGTCCGCTTCCGCGACGTAGTCGGCAGCCTCCATGGACTGTGAGGACAGGCCCGCCAGCATGGCAGCCTGTTCATGGTCCATTCCATAATCCGTAACAAACAGCTCGGTTACGGATTCAGATGTCAACGGTGATAACCGCATGATCTGGCAGCGTGACACAATGGTCGGCAGCAAGGCATCCAGCGAAGATGAGACCAGCAGAAAGATTGTTCCTTCCGGCGGCTCCTCGATGCTCTTCAGCAAAGCATTGCCGCAGGTCGCACCCAGTTTCTCCGCTTCATCCAGCAAGATGACACGGTAATCCCCGGCCACCGGTTTATAGGGCATCGTCCTCTGCATCTCACGTATGGCATCGATGCGGTAGTCCTTGCCCGGTTCCGGACGCATTAGGTAGGAGTCCGGGTGGTTGTCATGTTCCAATATACGGCAGGTGTCGCATTCGTCACAAGCATCCCCGCTTTGACCGCAAAAGATAGTCTTGGCGAACGCCTGGGCCAAGGTCCGCTTGCCCACGCCTTTGGGTCCGATAAACAGGTAGGCATGCTTCATTTGATGCTTGGCAATATCTTCCTGCAAGCGTTCGATCAAGCGATCCTGGTCCTTGATATCTCGAAAATTCTTCATTGTTTCATCGCTTCCCGAGTGGCTTTCCAGATGACCTCTTGCAGTTCCTCCGGTTTGGCTGTAGCGTCGAGCAGCACGATGCGCTCGGGGTACAACTCTTTCAACTGGAGATATCCCTGTCTGGTCAGTTCCCTGAACTCCCTCTTTTCCTGTTCCAGCCGGTCCAGCGCCCTATCCATTTTCTGCATTCGGTTGAGTGATTCATCAACAGGCAGATCCAGCACGAAGGTCAGGTCCGGCCAAAGGCCAGCGATAGCCACCTCATTGATGGACAACACTGTTTCCAGCGAGAGACCGCGTGCCATGCCCTGGTAAACCAGGCTGGAGTCGACGAAGCGGTCGCAGAGGACAACTTTGCCCGACGTAAGCGCCGGTCGGATCAGCTCTCGCACATGCTGGGCACGCGCGCTGGCATACAGGAGCGCCTCCGTCTCCGGATGGATGGTTTCCTCCATCTCGAACAACAGGATGTCCCTGATTTTCTCGGCCACCTTGGTACCTCCAGGTTCTCTGGTTTGCACAACTAGGCAACCCGTTTCTTCCAATGTATGTTTCAGTCTTTCAATCTGTGTAGTTTTTCCGGAACCATCTGTTCCCTCAAATGTGATAAACATGTCAGTCCTCTATTATTCTCAAATTTCCCTCGGTCAGGCCCTCTAGCCAGACACCCTGTTTTTGCCAGTCCACCAGGGTCTCACAGATATCCCAACTGATTCGCTCGCCGGGCAGCAGCAGAGGAATTCCCGGAGGATAGGCGCTTACAGCATCGGCTGCTACGCATCCCACGGCTTCACTCAGGCTTACCCGGCGCTTATCCGCTTCATAAGCTTGTTGCAAACTGACGACTTGCACCGTCTGTGGCCAACATAGGTCTTCTCTCTTGCCGAACCGGTCCATGAGACCTAAGGTTCGGGACACCGCCTGCAAAGCAGCCAGTAATTTCTCATCTGTCTCAGGTGCATCGAACGGCCCCAGTAATCCGACAATATGCCCGTCGGTCGCCATTTCCATATCTATGGCGAAGTCTCGGTCCAAAATGGTCAGCAGTTCTCTGCCGCTCATTCCGTCTTCTGTTTGTATGCACAAGTGTAACGGATCCCAATGCACGCCGGGTGTCTCTTCCGGTATGCGAAATCCAGATATCCGATTGATGCGTTGCTTGAGCAATTTGCAGCGTTCCCACAATCCGTCCAAGTCGCCCCGTCTGCTCATCTGTTGCCAGCTGAGCACGGCCTCCTCCACGGATGATAGCAACAGCCAGGAAGGGCTGGTGGATTCCATCAGGGACAAGGCTTCCCTCAAGCGTTCTGTCAATTGTGTATTGTTGCTGTGCAGAAGACCCGACTGGGTCAAGCTGCCCAGCGTCTTATGGGTACCATGTACCGCAAGATCCGCATAGTCTACTGCAGAGGGGAGTAGTCCGAAAGGAAGATGTGACCCATGGGCCTCATCCGCGATCAGTATCCCGTCCGCCGCGAGCGCAGTATAATCGATGACAGCGCCTTCGTAGCTGGTTGTCAGTACCAGTGTGGCATCCGCTTCCCTAGCTTGATAACCCTCAGTCGTCGGTGGTAGCATCAGGCCCTGCCGGTAATCAGGCTGGACGTAGAGTGGCTCCAAACCGGCCAGCAGACACCCCTGCCAGACAGAACGGTGGGCATTGCGTGGTATGCGGATGGTCCTTGCTTGGCCCCGCAATGCGAGCAAAGCTGCTTTCAATCCACCAGAAGCGCCGTTTACCAGGAAATAACTTTCCTGCACACCATAAATATCGGCAATCTGTCTCTGACTTTCCTTGATACAAGCGATAGGTGCATGCAAGTTGTCGAAACCAGGCAGTTCGGTCACATCCCGGTAACGTGACAATTCGGACAAAACCGAATCGTTCCCTTTATGACCCGGCATGGATAGCCGGGTGGTATTTCTTTCTTGCCAATTATTGATGGCTCGCCCGATGGGCCCGGTCAGTCGTTCCATGTCAGCTTATTTTTTTTTTAGCTACATCTTGCAACACTGCTTCTGTGCGGGTCGCAATAAAGATAGCCATGAAAATCAGGACAAAGCCCGTTCCCTGGACCAATCCCATGCTCTCCTGGAACAGTAGCCTGGCCAATAAAACGGCGATTACCGGTTCGATGTTCGCGATAATCGCGCCACGACCGGCTTCAACTGTCTTAAAACCCTGTATGAACAGTGTGTAGGCCACACCATAGGTGATAAAAGCCAATAAGATTACGAACTTCCAGGCTGCACCGGGCACCATTCCACCGGTAAAGATTTCCACTGGATTCACCAAAAGGGCAAGAAACAATGCGGCAAAGAGCACCGAATAGAAATTGGTGATAAAGGTATTGTATTTCCCGACGAATCGCTTGCTGTTCACATTGTAGAATCCGTAGGCAGCGCCCACACCCAGTCCAGCCAGCATACCCACCGGGTCAAAGACCAACTGGTCTACATTGTAACCGACCACTACTAGAAGCGTACCCAAGAAGGTCACACCCACACTGATCAGTTTGTTCCTTGTGATACGTTCATTCAGGAGCTTGGATGCCATAATGATGGTGAAGGCCCCAGATGTGTACATCAATGAGATAGCCGTAGTAATGTTGGTACGCTCAATGGCTACAAAAAAGCTGTAGCTGAACATGCCTACTCCGAGTACTCCAAACAGGATGAAGGAAACGATGTCCTTACGCTCGATTCTAAAATTGCGGACCCCGAATAAAAACATCAGAACCAGCAGAATCAATGAACCGAAAAAGGTCTTCAGAAAGGCCAGCACTAGTGCTGGAATATGTTGACTGAGCAAATATCTGCTGAGCACCCCCTGAAAGGCGAACACAACAGCAGCCATCGCGATGTACAGATATCCTTTATTACTCGATTTACCCATCTTCTTCCCCCTTACAATATCACTCCATTTTATCAGACTCAGTGGAAATATAGTAGTGGAAGGGCTAAAAAAGCAAAAGGAACTTAGGGCTTAAAAAACAAATACCGACGAATCCATAGCGGATCCGTCGGTTAATATTGACGTTTTGTGTGTCACCTAACTATTGTAGGCCTCAAGAGCCTTTTCCAGCACAGCGATACCTGTTTTCAGTTTATCCTCTTCCAGCACATAGGCCAGTCGGATCTGGTTCTTGCCCAGGCCTTCAGTGGCATAGAATCCGGCTGCTGGCGCCACCATCAGGGTAGCTCCCTCGTAACTGAATTCAGCCAGCATCCAGCGGGCGAAGTCGTCTGCATCATCCACTGGTAGGTCGACGATCACATAGAAAGCGCCTCTGGGTTTCTTGCACATAACGCCATCTATACGGTTCACACCCTCATAGACGATCATTCTGCGCTTATCATATTCTTCCTTGACTCCGGTGAAGTATCCGGGATCCATCTTGTAAAGTTCCATAGCACCGACCTGCTCCAACGTAGGTACGCAAAGTCTGGCCTGACATAGCTTCAGGATGGATGCCATCAGTTCCTTATTTTTTGAGGCCAGCGAGCCGATTCTGGCGCCGCAAGCTGAAAAACGCTTGGATATGCTGTCTACGATGATTACCCGGTCCTGAACGCCCTCGATATTGCCCATGCTAACGTATTCCATACCGTCATAGACGAACTCACGGTACACCTCATCGGCAATCAGGTATAATTCGTGTTCCTTGGCAATCTCTGCCAGCATCCTTAGCTCCTCCGGACCATAGATGGCCCCGGTGGGATTACCTGGATTGGAGAAGAGGATAGCCTTGGTCTTATCCGTGATCAGCTTCTCGATTTCTTCCTTAGGTGGCAAACGGAACGCTTCCTCGCTTTTTGTAGTGATGGGCACTACATTCACATTAGCCGGTTTGGAAAAGCCGTTGTAGTTGGTATAGAAAGGCTCCGGTACCAGGATTTCGTCTCCAGCATCGGCTACCGCGTAGATGGCAAAGATCAGCGCCTCGCTACCGCCGTTGGTGATCAGGATCTCGTCTTCCTCGTACTCCATGTCGTAGCGACGGTAGTAGTCTGAGATGGTCCGTATTAGCTCCGGTTCTCCTTGTGAAAAGGAATAGGCGATCACATCCAGGTCGAAATCGTTGATGGCCTGCTTGAACGCTTTCGGCGTCTTGATGTCTGGTTGGCCGATATTCATATGGATGACTTCCAAGCCTCGTTTTTTTGCTTGTTCTGCCAGGGGTACCAACTTCCTGATTGGCGATTCCTGCATTGAATTCAATCTATTAGATAATTTCATATTCTCCTCCGCATGTTCATGCGTTAATATTTAGCCCTAATCATATCACAGGTTACACTAGAGGCCAATTCTTTTCACCAAATCTCTGCTTTTTCTGGTCCCTTCCAGTATCGACGATTCCACAAAACTAGTTTGCACTTCACTAAGGCTGTTGTCTTGCTCCGAGTACTTACGAAACCACTAGCTGTGAACCTGCAAGGTATTTCTGGGAATAACTTGTCGTACACTTCCCAGCACCCTATAATTAAGTTGTACTCTCATCTGATGAGCATACAATACAAGGAGAAAAAAGGCAGTCATGCTATTCCTCTGGAAAGAAGTCTTCTACAGCATCAAAGATGAGTAGGTCTGCCATAACCGCATCCACTTAATCCCAATCTCTACCAACCATCCATGCTGCGTAACAACTTCGCGCCGGATGATATTTCTAGCCGTGTGGAATGCGAGATTTATTCAGACTTGAGCCAGTTCTAATGCTTCTATTACGGTAACACCAGTTGCATGCGAAGCATAGAATAGAACTTTTAGCCGCACTAGCAGATGTGTAGCTGTTTCTGCCCTTCTTCATACGCAGTTACACCAGAGAAATACGGAGTATAAGGGGGACACCTGATGGAATCATCCAGTTTCATCGCCATCTATCTACCCATATTCATGTTGCTCTTTGTCATCCTCCCCACCATGAACAAGAAGAAGAAGATGACGATACAGCGTTTACGCAAGAAAAGGAGTGAAACGCTCATGACCAACCATCTCTTCCTGGAATACATAGGAAAACGTTGTAGCATTGTTACCTCATTCGGTCGTAGTTTTAAACAGGTCCAGATCATGGCCATCGAAGAGAACTGGCTGAAGATCTCCAAAAATGGCACTGAACACCTGCTTAACATTGACTTGATAGAGTCTTTAAAAATCTTACCATAATACTTTTGAGCTAAAAATGGGCTCTTTCTCATATTGTGTGGATTCATACTGATTAACAAACCAAGATCATACTTTGAAATCCCCGATATATGATATACTTTTCATAGGTAAATCACTTGAAATTATGGAGGTATGTCAATGTTTAGTCAGATAGATTTATTTACGAGCGCACTCGGATTACAGGAGCCATGGACGGTAACAGATGTATCCTTCGACGTTGAAGAAAGTCGATTG